>JAGREA010000132.1 GCA_020446745.1 Rhodobacterales bacterium
ACCGACCCCAGCATGGTCAACGCCCGCTTCGTGGGCACCGACAAGCGCAACCGGCCCTATTCCATCACCGCCGACATCGCCAAGCGCACCTCGCCCGACGCCCTGAACGTGTCGCTGGAAATGCCCAAGGCCGACATGACCCTGAAGGACGGCGCCTGGGTGATCCTGACCGCCGACACCGGCCACTACGCCCACGACGCCCAGACCCTGGACCTGTCGGGCAACGTGACCCTGATCCACGACGCCGGCTACACCTTCACCACCGACCGCGCCCGGGTGTCGCTGGACGACAAGGAGGCCCGGGGCAGCGCCCCCGTGCACGGCCATGGCGGGTTCGGCGAGATCGACGGCCAGGGCTTCGTGTACGACAGCGAGAACGACGTGGTGCGCATCACCGGCAAGAGCCACCTGCTGCTGTTCCCTGCCACGGCCCGCGCCGGCATGGCCCGCCCGGTGCCCGACGCCGACGACCTGGCGCCCAGGGTGGAAGAAGTGGGCGGCGAAGCGGGGGAGGCGGCCCAATGAGCCGCCGCGCCGGCCTGCCGGTCCTGCTGCTGTGCGCGGCGGCCCTGCTTTCGGGCCCGGCCCGGGCCCAGACCCTGGGCCTGGGCGGTGGCGGCGGCAACGACGACACGCCCATCGAGATTTTCGCCGACAACGGTCTGGAATGGCAGCAGCAGGGCCAGGTGTTCGTGGCCCAGGGCAACGCCCGGGCGGTGCGCGGCGACGTGACCGTGCACGCCGACCGCCTGCGGGCCTTCTACCGCGACGAGGCCTCGGGCAAGAGCGGCCTGTGGCGCCTGGACGCCACGGGCGGGGTGCGCATCGTCGGCGCCCAGCAGACGGCCTATGGCGACCAGGCGGTCTATGACGTGGACCAGCAGGTGCTGGTGCTGTCGGGCGGCCGGCCGCGCATCGAATCCGCCACCGACCGCATCACCGCCGACCAGCAGATCGAATACTGGGATGCCCGCCAGATCGCCGTGGCCCGGGGCAACGCCGTGGCCGTGCGCGAGGACCGGCGCCTGAAGGCCGACGTCCTGGTGGCCCATTTCGCCCCCGACACCAAGGGCAAGACCACGGTGGAACTGGTCGAAGCCTTCGACCACGTGCAGGTCAACACGGCGACGGAACAGGTGACGGCCAACCGGGGCACCTATCGGATGGAAACCGGTATCGCCACCTTGACCGGATCGGTTATCATCACGCGGGGACAAAACCGGCTAACCGGATGTACCGCCACGGTGAACCTGAACACCGGCGTCAGCCGGCTGCGCGGGTGCGGCGGCGATGCGGGGGACCGGCGCGTACGGGGGGTGATCCTGCCCCGGGAGTTGAAGGACCAGCAGTGAAACACGGACGGGCCGCCGCATGGCGATGACGGGCAGGGAGAAGGACCGACGGGACGGCCAGGCCGGCGCGGCCGGACCGGCCCGCCTGCGCACCGTTTCCGACGCCGACACGGTGGCGGCGGAAGGGCGCGGCCTGCACGCCTTCGAGCTGGAAAAGCGGTTCAAGAAGCGCCCCGTGGTGCGCGGCGTCAGCCTGTCGCTGCAGCGCGGCGAGGTGGTGGGCCTGCTGGGCCCCAACGGGGCCGGCAAGACCACCTGCTTCTACATGATCACCGGGCTGATCACGCCGGACTTCGGGCGCATCGTCATGGACGGCAACGAGGTGACGGACCTGCCCATGTACCGCCGCGCCCGCCTGGGCGTGGGCTACCTGCCGCAGGAGGCGTCGATCTTCCGCGGCCTGTCGGTGGAAAACAACATCCGCGCCGTGCTGGAGGTGGTGGAGAAGTCCCGCGACCGGCGCGAGGCGGTGCTGGACGCCCTGCTGGCCGAATTTTCCATCACCCACCTGCGCCACAGCCCGGCCCTGGCCCTGTCGGGCGGCGAGCGGCGCCGGGTGGAAATTGCCCGGGCCCTGGCCTCCAACCCCCATTTCATCCTGCTGGATGAGCCGTTCGCCGGCATCGACCCCATCGCCGTGGGCGACATCCGCGACCTGGTCATGCACCTGAAGGACCGGGGCATCGGCGTGCTGATCACCGACCACAACGTCCGCGAGACCCTGGACGTCATCGACCGGGCGTACATCATCCACGACGGCATGATGTTGATGGAGGGCGCGCCTTCGGACATCGTCGGCAACGAGGATGTGCGGCGCGTGTACCTGGGTGACCGGTTCAGTCTATAGGGAACGGGTCACGCCGGTGCCGCGCGGGGGAGGGACGCCATGGTCCTGACGCCGCGCCTGGACCTGCGCCAGACCCAATCCCTGGTCATGACGCCGCAGCTGCAGCAGGCGATCAAGCTGCTGCAGTTGTCCAACCTGGAACTCACCGAATACGTCGAGCGGGAACTGGAGCAGAACCCGCTGCTGGAACGCGACGAGGGCCCCCGCGACGACCTGGAGGGCGCCATGATGGGCGCCGAGCCCATGGGCGAGCCCGACGAGCCGGCGGGCGACGGCTTTTCCGCCGACGGCACGGGGGTGCTGGAAGCCGCCGACCTGTCGCTGTCCAACGGGCCCGAGGTGTCGGCCGATGCCTCGCTGGACGTGGACTACGACAACCTGTGGAACAACGGCGAGGCCGATGGCGCCGGCGGGCCGGGCGCCGCGCCGGGCGGCGGCGACAACCTGCACCTGGGCGGCGAGCTGGGCCAGTTCGCCGCCGCCGCCGGGCGCGGGTTCGACGACCAGGATTCCGACATCGCCCAGTACGTGGCCGGCACCGAAAGCCTGCGCGACCGCCTGACCCAGCAGATCGCCATGGACCTGTCGGACCCGGCCGACCGCCTGGTGGCCGCCCACCTGATGGAGATGCTGGACGAGGCCGGCTACCTGGTGGGCGACCTGATGGACCTGGCCGACACCCTGAACACCGACCTGAGCCACGTGGAGGCGGTGCTGGACCGGGTGCAGCATTTCGACCCGCCGGGCCTGTTCGCCCGCAGCCTGTCCGAATGCCTGGCCCTGCAGCTGCGCGACCTGAACCGCCTGGACCCGGCCATGCAGGCCCTGCTGGACAACCTGGACCTGCTGGCCAAGCACGACCTGCAGGGGCTGCTGCGCATCTGCGGCGTGGACCACGAGGACCTGGCCGAGATGGTGGCCGAGATCCGCGCCCTGGACCCCAAGCCGGGCCTGACCCAGGGCGACGACCTGGCCCAGCCCATCACGCCCGACGTGCTGATGCACGCCGACGGCAAGGGCGGCTGGATGATCGAGCTGAACGCCGACAACCTGCCCCGGGTGCTGGTCAACAACCACTACTATTCCACCATCAGCGCCTCGGCCCGGTCCAAGTCCGACCGCCAGTACCTGTCGGAATGCCTGCAGTCGGCCAACTGGCTGGTCAAGTCCCTGCACCAGCGGGCCACCACCATCCTGAAGGTGGCCACCGAAATCGTGCGCCAGCAGGATGCCTTCTTCCGCCAGGGGGTGCGCCACCTGAAGCCCCTGGTGCTGCGCGACATCGCCGAAGCCATCGAGATGCACGAAAGCACCGTCAGCCGCGTGACCTCCAACAAGTTCATGGCCACGCCCCGGGGCATCTTCGAGCTGAAGTATTTCTTCACCCCGGCCATCAGCAGCGCCGACGGCGGCGAGGCCCATTCGGCCGAGGCGGTGCGCCACCGCATCAAGGCGCTGATCGACGCGGAAAGCCCGAAAAGCATCATTTCCGACGACAAGATCGTCGCCATCCTGAAACAGGAGTCTGTCGACATCGCCCGCCGGACGGTGGCAAAATATAGGGAGGCGATGGGGATACCGTCTTCGGTTCAGCGCCGTCGCCAAAAGTCGGCCCAGATATGATGCAAATCCTACCACTGGGTGCCGAGACAACGACGATTGTGACTCTTGACTCTGATCGGTGTGGCACTTACTTTCCGGGCCTTCGTAAGCCACGGAGGCGGAGCGGCAGTCTTGCCGGTGACGGAAAACACGCCAACCGACCGGCACACCCCTGACAACGTATTCGAAGGAGTGGGCCTTTAACCAGGCAGGATCGCGACCCCATGGAAATAACCGTAAAAGCCAAGCAACTGGATATCGGCGATGCCCTTCGCGGCCACGTGGAGAGCTGCCTTACGGAGGGCGTAACCAAGTACTTCGAGAATGCCCTGGACGCCACGGTGACCTTCTCGCGCGAGGCGCACTCGTTCCGCGCCGACATCTCGGTCCATCCGGGCCGGGGGCTGATGGTCAAGGGCGGCGGCATGGGCGGCGATGCCTATGTGGCGTTCGACAGCGCGCTGGAACGCATCGCCAAGCAACTGCGCCGCTACAAGCGGCGCCTGCGCAACCACCACAAGGGCGGGGAGCGGGAAGACGAGATCATGGCGCAGTACGCCATCATCCAACCCGAGCCCGAGGAGAAGGAAGTCGAGGAGGACGCGCAGCCGGCGATCATCGCCGAGATGCCGCACCACGTATCGACCCTGTCGGTCAGCGAGGCCGTCATGCGGATGGACCTGGCCGACGCGCCGGCCATGATGTTCCGCAACAGCGCCCACGGTGGACTGAACGTCGTCTACCGCCGCGCCGACGGCAACATCGGCTGGATCGATCCTCCCGGCGCGGACGCCTGACCCCCGCCGCCCCAGTCTGAAAGGGAATACGTCCATGGAGATCGTCGACCTCCTGACCCAGGACGCGGTCGTCCCGAGCCTCAAGGTCACCAGCAAGAAGCAGGCCTTGCAGGATCTGGCCCGCCGCGCCGCGACGGTTACCGGGTTGCACGAACGGGCCATCTTCGACGTGCTGATGGAACGCGAGCGCCTGGGCACCACCGGGGTCGGGAACGGCATCGCCATCCCCCACGGCAAGCTGAACAGCCTGGACCGCCTGCATGGCCTGTTCGCCCGGCTGGAAAAGCCCATCGACTTCGATTCCATCGACGAGCAGCCGGTGGACCTGATCTTCCTGCTGCTGGCCCCGGAATCGGCCGGCGCCGATCACCTGAAGGCCCTGGCCCGGGTGTCGCGGCTGCTGCGCGACAAATCGGTGTGCGAAAAGCTGCGGGGCACCGACGGCGGGGAATCCCTGTACGCGCTGCTGACGGAATCGGCCGCCTCCCGCGCGGCCTGAAACCGGCTTCAGTCCCGGGCTTCAGGCCCCGGCTTCAGTCGACGTCGATCAAGGGGGCCTTCGGGCCCCCTTTCTTCTGGCCGGCCCCGCCCTGGATCTGGATGGTGCGCACCTCGGGCTCGGGCACGCGGCGCCGCAGGTCGATGTGCAGCAGGCCGTTGTCCAGGGACGCGCCGCGCACCTCGATCCCTTCCGCCAGCACGAAGCTGCGCTGGAACTGGCGCGCCGCGATGCCCCGGTGCAGGAACACCCGGTCGGCCTCCTGGGCCTGGTCGTGGCGGCCGCGCACCACCAGCTGGTTGTCCTCGGTGGTCACCTGCAGGTCGTCCATGGAAAAGCCGGCCACGGCCAGGGTGATGCGCAGGCCGTTTTCGCCGATCTGCTCGATGTTGTAGGGGGGGTAGCCCTCGGCCGAGGTCTTGGACACCCGGTCCAGGATGCGTTCGAAATGGTCGAACCCCAGCAGCAGGGGGCTGTTGAATCCGCTGATCCGCGACATGGCGGTCCTCCTCCGACGAGCGAGCATTGTCCGCGAAACGCTCCTGGGCCCTAACCGGCGCCCACGGGGCCGCCGCACGCCGCGCCGGCCCCGACTCCTAATGTCTTCGTTTCCCGGCCCGTTTTCAAGCCCGGGGGCGCGGCGGTGGCGGCCGCCGCCGCCGGCATCGGTCCGGGCA
>JAGREA010000133.1 GCA_020446745.1 Rhodobacterales bacterium
CCCGCATCGACATGGCGGCGCCCAACATCAACCTGCGCGACCCGGTGCTGTACCGCATCCTGCACGCCGACCACCCGCGCACGGGGCGCCAGTGGTGCATCTACCCCAGCTATGATTTCGCCCACGGCCAGTCGGACGCCATCGAGGGCATCACCCATTCCATCTGCACCCTGGAATTCGAGGACCACCGGCCGCTCTACGACTGGCTGATCGAGAACCTGCCGGTGCCGTCGCGGCCGCGCCAGTACGAGTTCGCCCGCCTGAACCTGACCTACACGGTGCTGTCCAAGCGCCGGCTCATCGAGCTGGTGACGGGCAAGCACGTGCACGGCTGGGACGACCCCCGCCTGCCCACCCTTTCCGGCCTGCGGCGCCGCGGCGTGCCGGCCAAGGCCCTGCACGAGTTCGCGGCCCGCATCGGGGTATCGAAAAGCAACGCCACGGTCGAGGTGGGGGTGCTGGACTTCTGCGTCCGCGAATACCTGAACAAGGCGGCCCAGCGGCGCATGGCCGTGCTGAACCCCCTGAAGGTGGTGATCGAGAACTATCCCGAGGGCCAGACGGAGACCCTGGACGCCGTCAACAACCCCGAGGACCCGGACGCCGGCCGGCGCGCCGTGCCCTTCGGCCGCGAACTGTACATCGAGCGCGACGACTTCATGGAGGACCCGCCCAAGAAGTTCTTCCGCCTGGCGCCGGGGCGCGAGGTGCGCCTGCGCTATGCCTACTTCGTCACCTGCACCGACGTGATCAAGGACGCCGACGGCAACGTGGTGGAACTGCGCTGCACCTACGACCCCGCCACCCGGGGCGGCGACGCGCCCGACGGCCGCAAGGTGAAGGGCACGCTGCACTGGGTTTCGGCGGAACACGCGCTGGAGGCCCAGGTGCGGCTCTACGACCACCTGTTCAACCGCGAGGACCCGGGAGCCCAGGGCTCGTACCTGGACGACATGAACCCCGACAGCCTGAAGGTGCTGGAAGGCTGCCGCCTGGAACCGGCCCTGGCCGACGTGCCCGTGGGCGAGGCCGTGCAGTTCGAGCGCCTGGGCTATTTCTGCCCCGACCCGGACACGGCCCCCGGCGCCCCGGTGTTCAACCGCACCATCGGCCTGCGGGACAGCTGGGCCAAGGCGAAGAAGGGATAGGGAAGGGCGCCCTTACGTGTCGTCCCGCCGCGCCACCACGATGAGCTGGGAGGCCAGGCGGTTGGCCCGCAGGCCCCACAGCAGCAGGTCGTAGGCCACGGACACCAGATAGGCGGGCAGGAACGCCCGGTAGTAGGTGGACTGGTAGAAGCGGCAGTGGATGGCCTCCACCCGGAACCCGTTGCGTTCCAGGGCCGCCCGGATGGCCCGGTAGGTGCAGTTGGTGTAGTGCACCGGGAATCCCCAGCCGCCAATGTCCGGATACAGGAACGACAGCAGCCGTTTGGTCCACCGGTTGGGCAGCAGCCGGTTGATCAGGGCGAAGGGCGCGTTGCGGCCCGGCAGGATGTGGATGGCGGTGCCGCCCGGCCGCAGCACCCGGTGGGATTCCCGGAAGAAGGGGTCCGAATCCGTCAGGTGCTCCAGCACCGAGCGCGAGGTCACCAGGTCGAAGGCGCCGTCGGCGAAGGGCAGGGGTCGGGTGGCGTCGGAGACCACCCGGTATTCCAGATCCCGGTTGTGGACGATCTCGTCGAATTCGCTGTCCAGGCCCACGAAGACCGTGGGCAGGCCGGGGGGCAGGCGGTCCATGAAGGCGCTGCGCTTGCCGGCGCCCACGTCCAGCACCTGGTCCGGCCGCTGCTGCAGGATCCGCTCGGCGATCAGGTCGTAGTAGAAGGTGAAGAAGTCGCGCGTGAACCGCCACGGCAGGCGCCGGTGCACCGCCGAACTGAGCCGCACGTTGAGGGAAATGAACCGCCTGATCATGGCGGGCACGGTATCATGGGGCCGGCGACCCCTCCACCACCGCATCGTTCCGGTGCCGCCCCAGCCGCCGGGCGTACCGGGGCATCACCCGGGGCATCAGGCTTTCGCCCGGCGGCGGGCGGTCCTGTCCGAACACGGTTCTGGGGAAATCCAGGGGGGCCTGGACGGCCCAGATGGCGTCGTGGTCGCCGGGCGGCAGGATCACCGCCGGGTCGCCCACGGCCACCCAGCCG
>JAGREA010000134.1 GCA_020446745.1 Rhodobacterales bacterium
CGCCCCTGCGGGGCTCCTCAGGGTGAGGGGGGAGGGGGTCAACGGCCGCCGTGCCTGGATTGGGAAGGGGAGGGAACATGGCAACACACACCACCCCTCAGGCTGAGGAGCGGGCGGTAGCCCGCGTCTCGAAGCCCTGGCGAGGGCGCGCGGGGTGCTGGCGGCCCTTCGAGGCTCGCTGCGCTCGCACCTCAGGGTGAGGGTGGAAACTGGCCGTGGCGCCCGCACCCGGGCTCCCCTTGCAGAAAAAACCATCGTCACCCCCAGCCTCACACCACCCCGGCGTCGCGCAGGGCGGCGATGGCCTCGCCATCCAGGTCCAGCAGGTCGTGCAGGATGGCGTCCGTCTGCTCGCCCACGGCCGGCGGGGGGCCGTCGTGGCGGGGCGGGGTGGCGGACAGGCGGAGCGGGTTGGCCACCGTGGGGATCTCGGCGCCGGAGGCATGGCGGGTCGCGCGGGCCAATTGGCGGTGTTGCACCTGGGGGTCGGCGAACACCCGGTCCAGGGTGTTGATGGGGCTGCAGGGCACCACGCGGGCTTCCAGGTCGGCGACCCAGGCGTCGGTGGGGCGCTTCACGGTCTCGGCCTCGATCAGCGCCATGAGGGTGGACCGGTGGGCCACCCGGTCGGCGTTGGTGGCGAAGCGGGGGTCGGCGGGCCATTCCGGATGGCCGGCGGACTCGGCGAAGCGGGCGAACTGGGCATCGTTGCCCACGGCCAGCATCAGGTGGCCGTCGGCCGTGGGGACGGTCTGGTAGGGCACGATGTTGGGGTGGGCGCTGCCCATGCGGCCGGGCACCATGGCGGCGGCCAGGTAGTTCAGGGTCTGGTTGGCCAGCACGGCCACCTGCACGTCCAGCAGGGCCAGGTCAAGATACTGGCCCTGGCCCGTGGCGTCGCGGTGGCGCAGCGCCGCCAGGATGCCGATGGCGGCGTACAGCCCGGTGAACACGTCGGCCACGGCCACGCCCACCTTCACCGGGCCGCCGCCGGGGTGGTCGTCGGGCTGGCCGGTGATGCTCATCAGCCCGCCCATGGCCTGGATCATGGCGTCGTAGCCGGCCCGGGCGGCGTAGGGGCCGTCCTGCCCGAAGCCGGTGATGGAGCAGTAGACCAGGCCCGGGTTGGCGGCCTTCAGGGACTCGTAATCCAGGCCGTACTTCTTCAGGCCGCCGACGCGGAAGTTCTCCACCACCACGTCGCAGCGGGCGGCGAGGCGGCGCAGCAGGGCCTGGCCGTCGGGCTTGGTCATGTCGACGGTCAGCGACCGCTTGTTGCGGTTGACGCTGGCGAAGTAGGCCGAGGTGAGGACGTCGCCGGAGCGGGGGTCCTTGACGAAGGGCGGGCCCCAGGCGCGGGTGTCGTCGCCGGCGCCGGGGCGTTCCACCTTGATCACCTCGGCGCCCAGGTCGGCCAGCGTCTGGGTGGCCCAGGGGCCGGCCAGGATGCGGCTCAGGTCCAGGACCCGGATGCCGGCCAGTGCACTTGGTGGCGGGGCACCCGGGGGGAGGGGGGCTTGGGCCACCGCCTAGGCGCCGGTGAAGGCCTGGAGCCCGGTCTGGGCCCGACCCAGGATCAGGGCGTGGATGTCGTGGGTGCCCTCGTAGGTGTTCACGGCCTCCAGGTTCAGGACGTGGCGGATCACGTGGTATTCGTCGGAAATGCCGTTGCCGCCGTGCATGTCGCGGGCCATGCGGGCGATCTCCAGCGCCTTGCCGCAGGAGTTGCGCTTGATCAGCGAGATCAGCTCGGGCGGGCAGCGGTCCTCGTCGCGCAGGCGCCCGGCCCGCAGGCAGCCCTGCAGGCCCAGCGAGATCTCCGTCTGCATGTCGGCCAGCTTCTTCTGGATCAGCTGGTTGGCGGCCAGCGGGCGGCCGAACTGCTTGCGGTCCAGGGTGTATTCGCGGGCCGCCATCCAGCAGAACTCGGCGGCGCCCAGGGCGCCCCAGGCGATGCCGTACCGCGCGCTGTTCAGGCAGCCGAAGGGGCCCTTCAGGCCCTGCACGTTGGGCAGCAGGTTCTCTTCCGGCACGAACACCTCGTCCATCATGATCATGCCGGTGATGGAGGCGCGCAGCGAGAACTTGCCCTCGATCTTCGGCGCCACCAGGCCCTGCATGCCCTTTTCCAGCACGAAGCCGCGGATGGCGCCGTCCTCGGTCTTGGCCCACACCACGAACACGTCGGCGATGGGGGAATTGGTGATCCAGTTCTTGGCCCCGCTCAGGCTGTAGCCGCCGTCCACCTTCTTGGCCCGGGTGACCATGGAGCCGGGGTCCGATCCATGGTCGGGCTCGGTCAGGCCGAAGCAGCCGACCCACTCGCCGGTGGCCAGCTTGGGCAGGTACTTCCGGCGCTGGGCCTCGTTGCCGTAGGCGTAGATGGGATACATGACCAGCGACGACTGCACGCTCATGGCCGAGCGGTAGCCGCTGTCCACCCGTTCCACCTCGCGGGCCACCAGGCCGTAGGCCGTGTAGCTGGCGCCGGCGCAGCCGTACTCCTCCGGCAGCACCAGGCCCAGCAGGCCCATCTCGCCCAGCTCGGTCATGATGTCGCGGTCGAAGGTTTCGTGGCGGTGGGCTTCCAGCACCCGGGGCATCAGTTTGCCCTGGCAGTACTGGCGGGCCGAGTCCTGGATCAGGCGTTCCTCCTCGGTCAGCTGCTCGTCCAGAAGGAACGGATCGTCCCACTTCAGGGGGGCTCGGGACATGGCGGGGTCTCCTCGGGTCTGTGGGACGGGGACGGGCCACCCTAGGCCGGGTATCCATGCCGCGCCAGCACCGAATTCGCCTGCCGTCATTCCAAAACGGCACTTTGGGGCCGGTCGCGCGCGGATTGACAGCATGCCCCCGTTGGCGGGATACTGAAAGTAACCAGTCGGTTAAAAAAGCCGGACGACGGACGGGAAACGGGGGGCCCAGGTGGCCAAGCGCAATCCGGAACAGACCCGCGAGCGGATCCTGGAAGCCGCCGTGGCCGAGTTCGCCGAGAACGGTTTCGGCGGCGCCCGGGTGGACGCCATCGCCGAGCGCGCCCTGGCCAACAAGCGCATGATCTACCACTACTTCGGCAACAAGGAGGACCTGTTCGTCGCCGTCATGGAACGGGCCTATGAACAGATCCGCCGCCACGAGATCGAGCTGGACCTGCAGCACCGCGACCCGGAGCAGGGCATCCGCGAGCTGGTGCGCTTCACCTTCCAGTACTTCCTGGACCACCCGGAATTCATCCGCCTGCTGAACAACGAGAACCTGTACGAGGCCCGCCACGTGCGGCGCTCCACCCGCATCCCCGAACTGCATTCGCCGCTGGTGGACCAGCTGGACATGGTGCTGCGCCGGGGCGAGTCCATGGGCGAATTCCGGCCCGGCGTGGAGCCCGTGCAGCTGTACATCTCCATCGCCAGCCTGGGCTATTTCTATCTTTCCAATGCAGCCACCTTGGGCACGATCTTCAACCGGAATCTCAAGACGAAGGCGGCCCTGGACGAACGCCTGGAGCACATCACCCAGGTGGTGCTGGGCTACCTGCGCCCCGATGGCGCGGGCAGCCCCTAGGCGGAAACCGGGAACCGAACGGGGAGATCAGGACACACACGGAAAACCTTCGCCGTCTGCGCGCCGCTAAATTAACCGGATGGTTACTTTCCCCTTGAGGCCCCCGCGCGCACACGGTAACATGTAACCATCTGGTTATTTAATGAAACGAACCCATCGCGGGGCACCCCGCGCCAACCTGACCGGGAGGAGTCAAATGAGCGTATCGAAAAAGACCGCGTGGGCCGGAAAGTCCATGCTGCTGGCCGGCTTGGCCGCCATCGGCCTGGTGATCGGCGGGGCCGCGCAGGCCGACTGGATGCCCAACAAGCCCGTACGGATCATCGTGCCCTGGGGCGCCGGCGGGTCCACCGACCAGCTGGCTCGCACCCTGGCCGGCGACCTGGAAGACGCCCTGGGCCAGAAGGTGGTGGTGGTCAACCAGCCCGGCGGCGCCGGCGCGGTGGGCACCAAGACTTCCTGGGAAGCCCCCAAGGACGGCTACACCTGGACCGCCGGCGCGGCCAAGGACCTGGGCACCTACATCGTCACCGGGGCCATCGACACCAAGCTGAGCGACTGGAACCTGTACCTGGCGGTGGTCAACTTCACCCTGCTGTCGGTGAACCCCGAATCCAAGTTCCAGTCGGTGGCCGACATCGCCGCGGCCATGAAGAACGCCCCCGATTCCGTGACCATCGCCACCGGCGGCATCAACTCGGCCGGCGGCGCCTCGGCCGAGGCCCTGAAGGCGGCCGCGGGCGGCGAATACAAGATGGTGACCTATGACGGCGGCAACCCGGCCGTGAAGGCCTGCGTCGCCCACGAGACCGAGATCACCACCCAGCTGGTGGCCGAGCAGTTCGAGATGCTGCGGGCCAAGCGCCTGAAACCCCTGGCGGCCTTCACCAAGACGGCGGTGACCCTGCCCGGCATCGGCACCATTCCGCCGATCACCGACACCCTGCCCAACGCCAAGGTGGGCCCGGTGTTCTTCGGCATCTGGGTGCCCAAGGGCGTGCCCCAGGAGGTGACCGACACCATGGGCAAGATCTGGGACACCAAGATCAAGACGTCCGAGCGCCTGGCCAAGTACGCCGAATCCAAGGGTCTGAGCGTGAACGTGGTGTGGGGCGACGAGGCCTACAAGCAGGCCTTCCCGTCCACCCAGATCAACGCCTGGCAGATCCACGACGGCGGCAAGTCCAAGGTCAGCCCCGACTCGGTGGGCATTCCGCGCCCCTGACCCGGCGTGTCTTCCTGGTGTAAGCTGAACCAGGTGTAAACTGGGGCCGGTGGATCCTCTGCGCCACCGGCCCCTTTTTCCTTCCCGGCCGCCGCGCGGCCAGTTGTTGAGCGGGGACCCCCATGTCGACGTCGCGCATGGCCCGGGCCGATTTCCTGAGCGCCATCGTTTTCTTCGTGCTGGGCATCTACATGGTGTTCGAGGGCCTGCGCATGCCCGGTGCCGGCGGCTTCATCGAAACCGGCGGCGAGCCCGGCCGGGTGCCGGTCCTGGTGGGCGGCGTGATCGCCCTGTTCGCCCTGGTGCTGCTGGTGCGGTCGGTGCGCCAGGGCGGCCACCGCCGGGCGCGGGACGGCGACGGGATGTCGGACGCCGACCGGGCCCAGGCCCGGGTGGGCACCCTGCGCTCGCTGCTGGCGGCGGTGGGCTGCTCGGTCTATGCCGTGGGCCTGCTGGGGGCCCACATCGGCGGCTTCAGCGTGTCCTATCCCCTGGCCACGGGGCTGTTCATCCTGCTGTTCATCATGGGCTTCGAGTGGGCCGACGCGCCCGAGGCCGGGGCCCGCCGCTGGGCCCAGCTTGCGGCCCGCGCCCCGGGCCTGGCCGACGCCCTGGCCCGCA
>JAGREA010000135.1 GCA_020446745.1 Rhodobacterales bacterium
ACCTGGCCCTGAACCAGGGCGTGACGCTCTGCACCTATGCCGACATGGTGCGGGTGCCGGGCTCGGGCGGGCTCAGCCTGCAACGGGCCAAGGCCCAGGGGGCCGACGTGCGCATGGTCTATTCCGTGGCCGATGCCCTGGCCATCGCCCGGGCGGCGCCGGAGAAACAGGTGGTGTTCTTCGCCATCGGCTTCGAGACCACCACCCCGCCCACGGCCCTGGCCCTGGAGCAGGCCAGGGCCGAGGGGCTGGCGAACTTTTCCGTGTTCTGCAACCACGTGCTCACCCCGGCCGCCATGCGCAGCATCCTGGATGCACGGGACGGTGATGCGGTGTCGCTGGACGGCTTCATCGGCCCGGCCCACGTGAGCGTGGTCATCGGCACCGACCCCTACGCCTTCGTGCCCGCGACCTACCGCAAGCCCGTGGTCATCGCCGGGTTCGAGCCCCTGGACGTGCTGCAATCGGTGCTCATGCTGGTCGATCAGCTCAACGACGGCCGCTGCGTGGTGGAAAACGAATACACCCGCGCCGTCACCGCCCACGGCAACGCCAAGGCCCAGGACTTGATGGCCCGGGTGTTCCAGGTGCGCGACTGGTTCGAATGGCGCGGCCTGGGCCGGGTGCCCCATTCGGCGCTGTGCATCCGGGACGCCTGGGCGGACTGGGATGCCGAGCGCCGCTTCGCCGTGCCGGCCCTGTCGGTGCCCGACCACAAGGCCTGCCAGTGCGGCCCCATCCTGCGCGGCGTGAAACAGCCCCGGGACTGCAAGCTGTTCGGCACCGCCTGCACCCCGGAAACGCCCCTGGGGTCGTGCATGGTGTCGTCGGAAGGGGCCTGCGCCGCCCACTACACCTACGGCCGGTTCCGGGGGGCGGCCTGAGGGGGAGCGTCCGTCGCCGGCCCGAAAAAAACATTTGGTCCCGGCCGGGCCGCACCTTCTATACTTCCCGTCCTCACCCCATGTGCAGAAGCCGCCCCGCCCGCACCGGCGGGGCTTTGACCATTCAGCAGAAGGCCGGGCCATGAAATCCACGGAAATCATCCAGTTGCAGAACTACCTGCGCCGCACCTTCAACAACCTGGGCATCCGGGTGAAGGAGCCGGCCAAGGAGACCGCGCCCGTGGAAGTGATGATGGGCGACGAGTTCATCGGCACCCTGCACCGCGACGACGACGAGGGCGAGGTCTGCTACCACTTCCAGATGACCATCCTGGACATCGACCTGGAAGGCTCGTGACCGGTTGACGGTCCGGGCGACCGACCCCAGATCAGGTTCCCGACCCCTAGGCGGACCTGCGTCATGATCTTCCGACAGCTTTTCGAACCCCAGTCCTGCACCTACACCTACCTGGTGGCCAGTGCCGAAGGCCGCCGGGCCATTCTGATAGACCCGGTGCTGGAAACCTTCCAGCGGGACATGGACCTGCTGGCGGCCCTGGGCCTGACCCTGGATGCCACCCTGGAAACCCATGTCCACGCCGACCACCTGACCTCGGCCCTGAAGCTGCGGTCCCTCACCGACTGCCGCATCCTGGCCCCGGCCGGGGCCGGCGTGGGCTGCGCCGACGGCGAGGTGGCGGAAGGCACGCCGGTCACCGTGGGATCGGTCGCCCTGTCGCCTCTGTTCACCCCCGGCCACACGGACCACCACCTGAGCTACCTGCTGGCCGGCCCGGGCTGGGACGCGGTGATGACCGGCGACTGCCTGCTCATCGACGGATGCGGCCGCACGGACTTCCAGGGCGGCGATTCGGCGGCCCTGTTCCGCTCGGTGCGCCACACCCTGTTCGGCCTGGCCCCCGACACCCTGGTCTACCCGGGCCACGACTACCAGGGCCGGCGGGTGTCCTCCATCGGCCAGGAGCGCGACCGCAACCCGCGCCTGAACGCCCAGGTGGACGGCGCCGAGTTCGCCCGCATCATGGATGCCCTGGACCTGCCCTATCCCCGGCGCATGGACCTGGCCGTGCCCGCCAACCTGGCCTGCGGCCAGTGCCCCGACGACGTGCCGGAGGGCATGGAGAAGCTGTGCGAGATCGACGTGCAAGGATGATGGGGCAGGGATAACATGACCGGGTCCGTGATTCGCCCGGGCCCGCCATGACCGTCCTCGACACCCGCATCTCCTGTTTCGACACCACCTGGAACCCCACCTTCGGCTGCGACAAGGTGTCGCCGGGCTGCGACCACTGCTACGCCGAAATCATCGCCAACCGGTTCCACGGCGGCTTCCACCTGCGGCTCATGCCCCACCGCCTGGCCGACATCCGCAGGTTCGGCCCCCTGGAGCGGAACGGCCGCCGGGTGCCGCGCCGGGTGTTCGTCAATTCCATGAGCGACCTGTTCCACCGCGACGTGCCCGACGCCTACATCGACCAGGTGTTCGACGCCCTGGCCACCCAGCCCCTGACCGCCTTCCTGGTGCTGACCAAGCGGGCCGAGGCCCTGGCGCGCTACGCCCGGCGCCGCTGGGGCGACGGCGGCGTGCCGGAAAACGTGTGGCTGGGGGTGACCGTGGAGGACCAGCGCCTGCGCGCCCGGGCCCGCATCCTGCGCGACCTGAAAGGCGATATCGGCCCGTTCACCGCCATCGCCTGCCTGGAACCCCTGCTGGGTCCCGTGGACAGGCTGGACCTGGCGGCCATGGACTGGGTGATCATGGGTGGCGAGACCGGCGGCCATGCCCGGCCCCTGGACCCCGCCTGGGTCCGCCAGGGCCTGGCGGCGGCCCAGGCCGCCGGGGCGGCGGTGTGGTTCAAGGCCTGGGGCCGCTGGCCCAGCAACCCCCTGTGGGCCCAGGCCCGGGGCCGCACCCAGCGGGCCCGCAAGCACGACCTGATCGCCCGGGGCCTGGAACTGGCGCCCGAGGAACAGGGCGGCGCCACCCTCGACGGCCGCCTGGTGCGCGACATGCCGGCGGCCTACCACCGCCTGGCGGCGAGGCTTTAACGGACGGCTGAATAAACCGACCAAGCGGCACCAACCCTTCGAGACGGCCCTTCGGGCCTCCTCAGGGTGAGGTTTTTCAATGAGTTAGGCCTCATGCTGAGGAGCGCTGAAAGCGCGTCTCGAAGCATTGTATCCTCATGCGAGGCGTTCAAAAGCGGCTTGCTAGTCCCCGGCCGGCAGGTCCCGCGTGTCCTTGGCCCGGAACTGCAGGAACTTCAGGATCAGCTGCTGCTTGTCCTTGGGCAGGCCTGTGCGCGGGCCCATGACCTTCAGCAGGCCCACCCACTGGTTGGCCGTGTACTTGTGGGGGATGCGCCGTTCGTGGCACGAGGTGCAGCGGGTGGAAAACAGCATCTCCGCTTCTTCCCACAGCGGGTCGGCGGCGGGGGCCAGGTGGCGGGCGTCGGTCCAGGCCTCGAAGGCCACCCGGTGCCAGAGCTGGCCCGTGGCCGGGTCGGTCAGGCTGTCCAGGCGGGTCAGGATGCCGGTGCTGTCCTTCTTCAGGATGGCCCGGCGGATGCGCTTGCCCTGCAGGGCGTAGAGCAGGCGGTCGGCGCCGTCCTGGTGCCAGCCTTCCACCCGCACCCGGGCCAGGCCGCCGCGCCGTTCCAGCACCGCCACCGGGGTGGCGACGAACACCTGGCCCAGGCGGGATTTGGCGTCGGCCGGATCGGCCAGCAGGGGGCGCGACGCCGTGGCGAAACCCCGTTCCATCGGCGCGTCGGCCCGGGCCGGGGCGCTTCCCAGCAGGGCCGACAGCAGGAGAACCAGCAGCCACCGGAACACGGAACGGGTCCTTTCGCGGCGGGAGGCCGCCCGGGTGGGCGGCCTCCGGGAAGGGTGGCGCGGGACGCGGACCCGCCGTGGGCGAGGAGGGGGTGGTCCGTGCCCCGCGCCGGTACGGCCTAGGCGTGAGGGGCCTAGGCGTTGGTGGGCGTGTCGAAGACCTTCACCTTGGGCAGGTCGCCGGTGAATTTCTCCACGTCCGCCACGGCCGTGTGACCGCAGTTGCCCTGGGCCAGCTTAGACGTGCCCATGTCCACCGTCAGGCAGTTGGCGTCGCCGAAGGCATCCAGGGCGCCGGGCTTGCCGGGGTCGGCCGGGTCGTACCAGCCGCCTTCGCGGACCCGCACGGCGCCGGGCATGATGCCGTCGGTCACCACGGCCCCGGCCAGGATCTGGCCGCGGTCGTTGAACACCCGCACCACGTCGCCGTCCTTGATGCCGCGCTTGGCGGCGTCCTGGGTGTTGATCAGGCAGGGTTCGCGGCCGGCCACCGTGTACAGGTCACGGATCTTGGTGCCGCAAAGCTGCGAGTGCAGGCGGTCCTTGGGGTGCGAGGTGACCACGTGCAGCGGGTACTTGGTGGTGGGGCCGCCCAGGCGTTCCACGGGCTCCATCCAGGTGGGATGGGCGGGGCAGTCGTCGTAGCCCATCTTCTCGATGTTCTTCGAGTAGATCTCGATCTTGCCCGACGGCGTGCCCAGGGGTTCCAGCAGCGGATCGGCGCGGAAGTCCGCATAGCGCACGAAGCTGTTGCCCGCGGTGACGTCGAATTCGACGATGCCCTTTTCGTTCCAGAAGGTGTCGAAGTCGGGCATTTCGATGTTCTTGGCCTGGGCCTGCTTCAGGGCGGCGTCGTAGAACTCGCGGATCCAGTCCATCTCGGCCTTGCCTTCGGTGAAGGCGTCGGCCTTGCCCAGGCGCTTGGCGATGTCGGCGAAGATGTCGAAATCGTTGCGGGCCTCGAACACCGGATCGATGACCTTCTTCATGGCCAGGATGGCCCGCAGCGAGTAGTCGCCCACCTGTTCGATATCGTTGCGCTCGTACGACGTGGTGGCCGGCAGCACGATGTCGGCGAACCGGGCCGTGGCCGTCCACTGGAAGTCCTGCACCACCACGGTCTCGAACTTCTGCCAGGCCTTGACCATGCGGTTGCGGTCCTGGTGGTGGGCGAACGGGTTGCCGCCGACCCAGTAGGTCATCTTGACCTCGGGGTACTTGGCGCGGGTGCCGTTGAAGTCGAAGTCCTTGCCGGGGTTCTCCAGCATGTCGACCACGCGGGCCAGGGGGATGGTGGCGGCGCCGCTTTCGGTCAGCCAGGCCGCGCCTTCCACGGCCTTGCCGCCGTCGGTGATGCCCGGCAGCACGGGGCCGTTGGCGCCCGGCGAACCGCCGCTGGCGTAATGGTAGCTGAGGCCGAAGCCGCCGCCCGGCAGGCCGATCTGGCCCAGCATGGAGGCCAGGACGACCAGCATCCAGTGGCGCTGTTCGCCCAGGTGCTGGCGCTGCAGCGACCAGCCCGAGGCCAGCATGGTGCGGTTCTTGGCGAAGCGCCGGGCCAGGTCCTTGATCAGGTTGGCGTCCAGGCCGCTGATGCCGGCGGCCCATTCGGCGGTCTTGGGCGTGCCGTCGGTTTGGCCTGTCAGGTAGGGCAGGAACTTGTCGAAGCCGACCGTGTAGTCGTTCAGGAAGGCCTCGTCGTACAGCTTTTCGGCATAAAGCGTGTGGGCCACGCCCAGCATCACCGCCACGTCCGTCTGCGGCTTGGGGGCCACCCATTCGGCGCCGAAGTAGTCGCAGGTATCGGTCCGCACCGGGTCGATGCAGATCACCTTCTTGCCGCTTTCCTTGAAGGCCTTCAGGCCCGGATAGGCACCGTGGTCGGGCACCACCCAGCCGATCTGGTTGGTGGTCATGGGGTCGGCGCCCCAGAACACCAGCAGTTCGGTGTTGTCCACCACCACCGGCCACACGGTCTGCTGCTCGTAGACCTCCAGCGTGCCCATGACGTGGGGCATGACGATCTGCGAGGCGCCGGTGGAATAGTCGCCCGAGCTGTTCACGAAGCCGCCCTTCAGGTTCATCATCCGGCGCATCAGGTTCTGGCAGTTGTGCAGCTTGCCGGGGCTCTTCCAGCCATAGGAACCGGCGAAGGTGCCGGCCGGGCCGTAGGTTTCCTCGACCCGCTTCAGTTCCTTGACCACCAGGTCCAGGGCCTGGTCCCAGGTCACGCGCACGAAATCGTCGGTGCCGCGGGTGGCGGGGTCGGCCTTCGGGCCGTCCTTCAGGAAGGCCTTGCGGACCATGGGATAGCGGATGCGCGTGGGCGAATAGACGCTGTCCATGATGCCTGGCAGCTGGTGGCTGGGGTGCGGGTCCCCTTCCCAGGGGGTGACGGCCACCCACTTGCCGTCTTCCACCTTGGCCTTGAAGGCGCCCCAGTGGGAGCCGGTCAGCACCTCGCCGTCCTTCATGGTGGCGGCGGCGGCGCCGCGGGCCAGCAGCGAGGGGGCGATCAGGCCGAACGCGCCGGCGGCGACGGCCCCTTCCAGGAAGGCGCGACGGGAATAGCCGGCCCGAAGATGTTGGCGATGTGATGTCGACATGTCGTTGTCCCCTAATCAGATGGGCGCCGCCCGGGGGCGGGCCCGGTGGAATGTCCCCTAGGCCGCCAGGCGGGTGCGGTCGTCGGTGATGAAGTCGTGGGTCGCGGTGGCCAGGGCACCGTAGACGCCACGGGAATCGAACTGGGCGCAGTCGCGGGCGAAGTCGGGCAGCCAGGTCAGCAGGTGGATGTCCAGGAAGTCGGCCTGTTCGGCCCGCAGGCGCCGGGCCGCCGGGTTGTCGGTGACGGCGCCGCGCCCGGCCAGTTCGGCCATCACCGTCAGTTCCACGGCGATGTGGTCGGCCGGTTCCTTGAAGTCGTCCGGGATGGACAGATCGTGGTAGCGCAGCACGTTTTCCATGCGCCGGGTGGCTTCCTGGAACAGCAGGCCGCGTTCGCTCAGGTAGGCCGAGGCGAAGGGCGGGGCCGCCTGCCGCCGGGCCACGCCCAGGAACAGGCGGGCGTAGTCGCCGGCCAGGTCCAGGGCCAGTTCCGTATCCGGCGTTTCCGCCCGCAGGGCGGCGCGCAGGGCTTCCACCCCGCCGGCCAGGGCCGGGGTGGAGCGGGCCAGGTCCATCAGCAGGGCCTGGCCCTGGACCGCCCGGTAGCCGCCGATCTCCCGGGCCGTCAGCTCGCGGGCGAACAGGCCGGCCAGCCAGCGGTAGGCCCGCACGCGGGCGTCGGCAAGGGGGGCGATGTGGGTCATGTTGTTGTTCTCCCCTGGGCCCGGATCAGCCGTGCCCGCCGCCGCCGTGGGCGGAACCGGGCGCGGTGTCCTTGGCGTTGAACTGCAGGTACTTCTGCAGGAAGCGGTATTCTTCCTTGTCCATGGTGATGAACCGCTGCATGGACTTCAGCGTGCCGATCCACTGGTTGGCCAGGTAGTGGTCGGGCGCCGGCTTGGAGTGGCACACCGAGCAGGCGCCCGTGTACATTTCCGCGCCGTAGTCCCAGATGCCCTTCTCGTTGCCGGTCAGGCCCGCCTTGGCCACCCAGCCGTCGATGGACACCCGGTGCCAGGTCTGTTCCGTGTCGGGGTTGACCTTGCTTTCGTGGCGCTGCACGGCCTGGATGGCCGGTCCGCCCAGGGCCACCGAGAAGATGCGCTGGCTCATCAGGGCGTAGATCAGCTTGTCCACGCCGTCCTGCTGCCAGCCGTCGATGCGCACCTTGATCCAGTCGCCGTCGCGCTCCAGCACCGCCAGCTTGGTCAGGCCCAGCACCCGGGCCGGTCCCTTGCCCTCGGCCTTGGCCGCGTCGCGGTCCAGGAACAGGTCGGAGGTGGTCAGGGTGTAAAGCGTGTCGGAATTGTCGGGCCCGGCGGCCATCAGGTCGGCGTACATGGCCTTATAGCCGGCCGACATGTCGGGCATCTTGTGGGCGATGCCCTTGTGGCACGAGATGCAGGTGTCGCCTTCCTTCATGGCCTTTTCCATCTGCTCGCGCGACTTTTTGCGCTGCTTGTGGAAATCCATGGTCTCGTAGGCGTGGCAGTTCCGGCATTCGCGGGAATCGCTGGCTTCCATCGAGGCCCACACGTGGCGCGCCAGCTCCAGGCGCTTGGCCTCGAACTTCTCGGGCGTGTCGATGGTGCCCATCACCTTGTGGAACAGCTCGTTGCTGGCCTGCACCTTGCGCACCAGCTTGGGCACCCACGGCTTGGGCACGTGGCAGTCGGAACACACGGCCCGCACCCCGGCGGCGTTCCTGTAGTGGACCGATTCCTTGTATTCGGCGTAGACGGTCTGCTCCATCTCGTGGCACGAGACGCAGAATTCCAGGGTGTTGGTGTATTCCATGAAGGTGTTGAAGGCGCCCCAGAACAGGACGCCGGCCACACCGCCGACGATGAGGATGCCGCCCCAGCCGTAGCGGCTGGTGGGCTTCCAGAACCAGTGCCAAATGCGCCCGATCATCGATGGAACCTCCGGATGATGCCGGGCGCCGGTCGGCGGAGCCCTGACCTTCCCCTGGTCTACGCCCCCGGTGTAAATCCCGTTCGCGCCGGCCTTGAACAGGATGTAGAATGTTGTAAACAGCCCGTGAACAGCCCCCGGAAACGGCCCCTCGCATGTCCCGCGCCCACCACATCCTGATCGTCGAGGACGAACCGGTGACCCGCGCCACCCTGTCCGGCTATTTCGCCGCCGAGGGCTACCGCATCAGCGAGGCCGGCGACGGCGAGGCCCTGCGCCGGGCCTTCGCCCGCGGCGACGTGGACCTGGTGCTGCTGGACATCAACCTGCCCGGCGAGGACGGCCTGTCACTGCTGCGCGACCTGCGCCGCACGTCCGAGGTCGGGGTGATCATGGTGACCGGCAAGTCCGATGCCGTGGACCGCATCGTGGCCCTGGAACTGGGGGCCGACGACTACGTGACCAAGCCGTTCGACACCCGCGAGCTGCTGGCCCGTTCCAAGAACCTGCTGCGGCGGACCCAGGCGGCCCGGGCGGTGACCCCCGACGCCCCGGTGAAACGGTTCGACGGCTGGGCCCTGGACCTGGACCGGCGCAGCCTGACCGACCCCCAGGGTTCCGACGTGCGCCTGACCCGGGGCGAGTTCGACCTGCTGGCCGCCCTGGCCAGCAACGCCGGGCGGGTGCTGACCCGCGACAGCCTGCTGGACCACGTGAGCCACCGGGACTGGGCGCCCAACGACCGCACCGTGGACGTGCTGGTGGGGCGCCTGCGCCGCAAGATCGAACGCGACGCCAAGGTGCCCACCCTGATCGTAACGGTGCACGGGGTGGGCTATCTGTTCACGGGGCGATAGCTGGCCCGGCAACGTCCGGACCGGCGGCGACGATGCTTCGAGACGGCCCTGCGGGCCTCCTCAGCATGAGGGCGCCACGTATTGAAAAACCTCACCCTGAGGTGCGAGCAACGCGAGCCTCGAAGGGTTGGTGCCACTTGGCAGCGTGTTTCTAGGCGCTTTCCCGCAGGGCCGCCCAGGTTTCCATCACCGCGGCGTGGGAGGGGGCGAACAGGCCGTCCAGCGTCTCGAAGGCCGGGCGGGCGGCGCCTTCGGCGCCCTGGTTCACGGCCGCCTCCAGGTCCGCCGCGGCCCTGGACAGGGGCGAAAGGCCCAGGTTGGCGGCGGCGCTTTTCAGGCCGTGGGCCAGGTCGCGGGCCTGGGGCCAGTCGCCGGCCGCGACGGCCCGGCGCAGGGTATCCATGGCCGGCGGGGTGCTGTTGTCGAAGGCGGCGACGATGCGCCCGGCCACCTCGGGCCCCAGGGCCGCCAGGTGGCCGCGCAGCACGGTGTCGTCCAGCAGCGAATCCCCCTGCGGCGCGGCCTGCGCCGGGGCCGCCGCGCCCATGGCGTCCCGCAGGGTGCGGCGCAGGGCCCGGGGGTCGAAGGGCTTGCCCAGGAACCCCGACAGGCCGGCGGCCCGGAAGGCCGGGAAGTCGTCGCGCACCACCTGGGCCGTCAGGGCGATGATGGGCACCCGGGACCGGGCGGGATCGGCCAGGGCGCGGATGCGCCGGGTGGCCTCCACGCCGTCCATCACCGGCATGCGGATGTCCATGAGGATCACGTCGAAGGTGCCACGGGTGGCCAGGTCCAGGGCTTCCTCGCCGTCCTCGGCCGTCACCACCCGGTGGCCGTCGCGCTCCAGGAAGCCCTGGGCGACCATGCGGTTGACGGCGTTGTCCTCGGCCAGCAGCACCTTCAGCGGGCGGCCCGGCGAATCGTCGGCCTCGGTCTCCACCGCCGCCGTGTCGGCGTCGGACAGCACCAGGGGCAGGGTGAACCAGAAGGTGCTGCCCCGGTCCACCTGGCTGTCGCAGCCGATGCGGCCGCCCAGGGCGGCCACCAGCTTCTTGCAGATGGCCAGGCCCAGGCCGGTGCCGCCGAAGCGCCGCGAGATGGAGGAATCCTCCTGGGCGAAGGGTTCGAACAGGTGGCGCCGACCGGCTTCTGAAATGCCCACGCCGGTGTCCGTCACCTGGAACGACAGGCTGGCCGTGCCGTCCATGGCCGGCCGCCCGTTGACCCGCAGGGCCACCGAGCCGGCGCGGGTGAACTTCACCGCGTTGCCCAGCAGGTTGATCAGGATCTGGCGGATCTTGTTGGCGTCGCCCAGCAGGCGCGTCGGCGTGCCGGGCGCCAGGTCGACGGAGAATTCCAGGTCCTTTTCCCCGGCCAGGGGGGCCATGGCCAGGTACACCCGGTCCAGCAGGTCGGTCAGGTGGAACGGCGTGGGGTCCAGGTCCAGCACCCCGGCCTCGATCTTGGAATAGTCCAGCACGTCGTCCACCACCGACAGCAGGGCCTCGCCGGAACTGCGGATGGCCCGCACGTAGGTCTTGTCACGGTCGGTCAGCGGGCTGTCGTCCAGCAGGTGGGCGGTGCCCAGGATGCCGTTGATGGGGGTGCGGATCTCGTGGCTCATGGTGGCCAGGAAGGCGGACTTGGCCCGGTTGGCGGCCTCGGCCTGGTCCTTGGCCTGCTTGTAGGCGGTCACGTCGTTCAGGATCAGCACCGTGCCGTGGTACTTCTCGCTGATGTCCAGCATGCGCCGCACCTTCACCTGGAAGGCCCGGGCGCCCCGGTTGGTGTCCAGGGCGCATTCGAACTGCTCGGCCCGCTCGCCGGCCCGGGCCAGTTCGGGGAGCTGGCGGTCCAGCAGGGGATAGGCCTGGTGGCCGTAGTAGACGGCGCCGGGTTCGGGGGATTCGGCGAACAGCTCGCCGGCCGCCGTGTTCAGGTTGTCGATGGCGCCGGTGCTGTCCAGCAGGATCACCGGGTCGTTCAGGCTTTCGAAGATGGTCAGGTACTTGTTCTTCTCGTTGGTGATGTCCCGGTTGCGGCGCTGGGTTTCCTCCAGCTTGGTGGTCTCGCTCTGGCTGGCCCACTCGGTGCAGATGCCCAGCTCCATGTGGTCGAAGAAGCGGTCGATGAAGCGGCGGTGGCGCTCCGCCGTGGCGGCCGGGTAGGCGGCGTCGTTGACCAGGTCCTGGTAGGACTGGCGGTAGTACTTTGTCAGCCCCAGGAACAGGCCCAGGGTAACGCCCCGGGCCCGGTGCTGGCGCGCCTGCTCCACCCCGAAGGCGGTGATGGGGTCGTTGCCCGAGCGGGCGTCGGCGTGGATCTCGGGCGGTTCGTCCAGGCGGTCCAGGGCTTCCAGGATGGGCCCCGACAGGCCGCAGATGGAAGCCCGCCAGGCCTCCTTCAGGGTCGAGGTGTACTGGGCATAGCCCAGGTCGATGGCGTATTCGACCACCCGGTCGATGAGCCAGTCCTCGTTGTCCTCGATCAGCCTGCGCAGGGTGTCCATGGCGGCCTACACTAGAACCTGAGCGTGCCTTACGGAAGCACCGAGACGGTGCCGTCCTCGGCCACCCGGACCCGGGCGCCCCGGGGAAGGGCATCGGCGGCCAGGCACAGCACCGGCGGCGCGTCCCAGCACATTTCCCGGGCGATGACCACGGCCAGGGTCAGGATGGCATCCGGCCCCGGCAGCACCAGGGCCGCCGGTGCCCGCCCGGCGTGGATCAGTTCCAGCAGCACCGAGGTGGAGGACGACGAGCCCACCACCCCCGGCAGCACCAGCACCGCCCCGGCCACGCTGGCCCCTTCATCCGGGTGGCCGGCCAGGACGATGCGGCCCGTTTGGGCGTCCACCCCGCCCCAGAAGCTGAGCGGCGCGCCCAGGCGCATCACCGGGCCCTCGCCCGTGCCCGCCACCAGCACCTGGGCCCGGACGGTATCGGTCATGCCCAGGCCGCCTCGTGGCGCACCACCCGGCCGGCGATGGCCGAGGCCACGCAGTCCTCGACGGCGCCGAACAGGGCGTCGTGGCCCGTGTTGCCCTTGCCGTAGTGGGCGAACTTGGCGGAATCGGTCATCATCACCCCGCCCCCGGGGGGCAGCACCGGGGCCACCACCACGCAGGTATCCACCACCAGGTTCACGCCCTTGTCGGCCAGGGCGCGGTCGGCGCCGTCCCGCGCCAAATCGTCCATGACCTTGCGGTGGGTGCAGATGTGGAACGGCACGCGGAACCGTTCGCGCCCGGCCAGGGCCAGCACGGCCCGGCACTGGGCGGCCGAATAGTGGGGGCTGCCCACGGCCACGCAGTCCAGGGCTTCGCCCGTGGCGGTGGACAGGGCGTCGCGCGCCGCCCGCACCATGTCCGGCGTCAGGGTGATGTGGCGGGCCGGCGGCTGACCCTGGCAGGCGGCGTCCAGGCTTGGCGCCTCGGGCGTCGTGCCGACGATGTGGAACAGGCCCACCTCGCCCGTCGCCGCCGCCCCGGCGCCCAGGGCCTTCAGGCTGTCCTCCGGGATCGCCGCCGGCAGGCCGGTGAACACGGCCACGTCGGCCCCGGCGGCGCGCCCCAGCCAGGCCCCCAGCACCGGGTAGAAGGCGGCCCGGGCCTTCAGGCCGTCGGACAGGGCGGCGGTGTCCACGCGCAGAGTGGCGCGGCGGTTTTCGGTCACGTGCAGGCCGCTGAAGGGCGCCGCCCCGGCGATGGCGCAGCACACGTCCAGATAGTCGCCATAGCGGTTGGTCCGCGCCCCCAGCACCGCATTGACGAAGGCCACGGCATTGCTTTCGCCCCAGGCCACCTGGTCGCCCGGGGCCGGGCGGTGGCCGGCCTGGTAGGGGGCGCAGGTCCAGCTTGGCGTGCAGCCCAGGGCCACGTGGCCGTCCATCTGGCGCCGGGCCAGGGCCTTTTCCGTTTCCGACAGGCGGGCGACCTCGGGGTGCAGCAGGTCGATGGCGCCCACGTTGCAGGTGGTGGGCACGGCCACCCGGGCCCCCAGGTCGGCCAGGCGTTCCACCACCTTCAGGCCGCCGGGGCCGTGGTAGATGCAGCCGTCGGCGTGGGCCGAGCGGATGGGCACCAGGGACGGCGCCCCCAGCAGTCGCGCCGCCTCGACGACGATGCGCAGCGCCATGGCCCGGCCCGGCGGGGCGCCAGGGGCCAGGGCGGCGCGCTGGTCGGGGGTCAGGTCCACCATGGCGGCCATTGAACGACGGGGGCCGCCCCCTGGCAAGCCGGGATGGGGGTGGCGGAAGGGGATCGTTTTTCCACCGCCGCGCAACGATTTGTGACAGGCGAAAGGCCGGAATATCAGGCCGTTAGCCCCCGCACCCCCGCATTGTGGTTTCTGTTCTTTCAAAAACGAAACCAGTATGCTTTCGTATTGGCCGAGACAAGGGAGGGCCCCATGGACGTCATGAGCGACCGCCAGAAGGAGATTCTGGCCCTGGCCCAGGTGGCCGGCCGGGTGGAGGTGGACGACATGGCCGCCCGCTTCGCCGTGTCGCCCCAGACCATCCGCAAGGACCTGAACGAGATCTGCGCCCTGAACCTGCTGCACCGGGTCCACGGGGGCGCGGTGATGGTGGCCGGGGTGGAAAACCTGCGCTACGAAAGCCGTCGCCTGCTGGCCCAGGACGAGAAGCGCAACATCGGCCGCGCCGCCGCCGCCCTGGTGCCCGACAACAGTTCGCTGTTCATCAACATCGGCACCACCACCGAGGCCGTGGCCCACCACCTGCGGAACCGGTCGGACCTCCTGGTCATCACCAATAATATGAATGTTGCCAATATCTTGCGGCCCATTGACAGCATCGACGTGATCGTCGTGGGCGGCCTGGTGCGCCATTCGGACGGCGGCCTGGTGGGCGAGACGGCGGTGGATTTCATCAACCAGTTCAAGGTGGACTACGCCATCATCGGCACCTCGGCCATCGACGCCGACGGCACCCTGATGGACTTCGACCTGCGCGAGGTGAAGGCGGCCCAGGCCATCATCGCCAACGCCCGGCGGGTGATCCTGGTGACCGACCGCATGAAGCTGGAACGCACGGCCCCGGTGCGGGTCGCCCACCTGTCGCAGATCCACACCTTCGTCACCGACAGCCTGCCCCACGGTGGGGTACGCGACATCTGCCGCGACCACGGCGTGCGCATCGTGGAAGCCGACGAAATTTGACGGGGCAGGGCTGCGGTCTTTTCGCTTGCTGTTCATTTTGGGTTCATTTACGGTCAAAATGAAAATAAAACGAATGTCCGCCCCGCCCGGCACGGGGTCGAGCGGCGGAAAATTCGGGCCCGGATCGGGAGGAACGGAGGAACGGTGTCGAGACCGTTTGACATCGCCGTCATTGGTGGGGGCATCAATGGCTGTGGCATCGCACGCGACGCGGCCGGCCGGGGCGCCACGGTGTTCCTGTGCGAACGCGACGACCTGGGCGGCGCCACCAGTTCCGCCAGCACCAAGCTGATCCACGGCGGCCTGCGCTATCTGGAACATTACGAATTCCGCTTGGTCCGCGAATCGCTGATCGAGCGCGAGCGCCTGTGGGCCATGGCGCCCCACATCATCTGGCCGCTGCGCTTCGTCCTGCCCGTCAATCCCAAGCTGCGCCCGGCCTGGCTGGTGCGCCTGGGCCTGTTCCTTTACGACAACCTGGGCGGGCGCGAGCGCCTGCCGGGCACGGCCAGGCTGGACCTGCGCACGGACGAAGCCGGCGAACCCCTGAAGGAGGGGTTCCGCCTGGCCTATGAGTATTCCGACTGCTGGGTCGACGACGTGCGCATGGTGCTGCTGAACGCCATGGACGCGGCGGCCCGGGGCGCGGTGATCCGCCCGCGCACGCCGTGCGTGAAGGTGACGGTGGAAGACGGCCTGTGGCGGGTCACGGTGCGGGACGCCGAGACGGGGGCCGAGGAGACGGTTTCGGCCCGGGTGCTGGTCAACGCCACCGGGCCGTGGGTGTCCAGCTTCCTGGCCCAGGCCGTGGACATCCCCACCCAGCACCGGGTGCGTCAGGTGAAGGGCAGCCACATCATCGTGCCGCGCCTGTTCGACCACGACCGCGCCTACATCGTGCAGAACACCGACAAGCGCATCGCCTTTGCCATCCCCTACGAGCAGGACTTCACCCTGATCGGCACCACCGACATGGACTACCAGGGCGACCCGGCCGACGTGGCCATTTCCGAGGAGGAGGTGGTGTACCTGTGCCGGCTGATGGGCATGTACTTCAAGAAGACCATCATGCCGAACGACGTGGTGGCCACCTATGCCGGCGTGCGGCCGCTGTACGACGACGGCGCCTCGAAGGCCCAGGAGGCGACCCGGGACTACGTGCTGAAGGTGGACGGCGGCAGCGGCGGCGTGCCCCCGGTGCTGAACATCTTCGGCGGCAAGATCACCACCTACCGCCGCCTGGCCGAACACGCGCTGGAGGACCTGGCGCCCTTTCTACCGGGCCTGGGCGCCCCCTGGTCGGGCAGTGACACCCTGCCGGGCGGCGACTTCCCCGTGGACGGGGTGGCGGACCTGGTGGCGGAACTGGGCCGCGATTATCCGTTCCTGGCGGACCGCCACGTGCGGCGCCTGGTGCGCACCTATGGCACCCGCGCCCGCTTCCTGCTGGGCGATGCCGCATCCGTTGACGACCTGGGCCCCTGCTTCGGCGCGGACCTGTATGGCCGGGAGGTGACCTACCAGATGACCCACGAATGGGCCCGCACCGCCCAGGACGTGCTGTGGCGGCGCACCAAGATGGGCCTGCGGCTGACGCCCGAGCAGGTGCTGGTGCTGGAGGACTGGATGCGCGAACGGCGGGCCGCTGCCGCGTCGGCGGATACGAAGGCGGGGGGCGCGCCATGAACGACCGTACCTACGACGTGGCCATCATCGGCGGCGGCATCGTCGGCTGCGCCATCGCCCGCGAGCTGAGCCGCTATCGCCTGAAGCTGGTGCTGATCGAGAAGGAATGCGAGGTCGGCTTCGGCACCAGCAAGTCCAACAGCGGCATCATCCACGCCGGCCACCACAGTTCGGCCGACACCCTGAAGGGCCCCCTGGAATGGGCCGGCAACCAGCACTGGGATCGCCTGCACGCCGAGCTGGACTTCGGCTTCAAGCGGGTCGGCGAGCTGATGGTGGCCTGGGACGACGAACAGCGGTCGATCCTGGACACCTATCTGCAGCGCGGCCGGGAACGGGGCGTGCCGGGCCTGGAGATCTGGGAAAAGGACCGCATCCGCAAGGAGGAGCCCAACGTCAGCCGCCACGTGGTGGCCGGCCTGCACGCCCCCACGGCGGGGGTGGTGAACCCCTACGAGGTCTGCTTCTCGCTGATCGACAGCGCCCGCCTGAACGGGCTGGAGGTGCGCGTCAACGCCCCGGTGCAGGACATCCAGCCGCTGGAAGGCGGCCTGAAGGTGGACACGGCCCAGGGCCCGGTACTGGCCCGCTACGCGATCAACGCCGCCGGCCTGTTCGCCGACCGCATCGCCGCCATGGCCGGGGTGGGCACGTTCTCGATCCTGGCCCGCAAGGGCGAGGAATACCTGCTGGACAAGCGCCTGAAGGGCCTGGTCACGCGCATCATCTTTCCGTGCCCCACGCCCACCTCGAAGGGCGTGCTGGTGATCCCCACCTTCGACGGCACCATCATGGTGGGCCCCACGGCCAACCCGGTGCTGGACCGCAGCGACCTGACCACATCCATGGACGGCGGCGAGGAGATCTTCGAGCAGGTGCGGCGCACCGTGCCGGGCATCAGCCCGCGCGACTGCATCGCCGAGTTCGCCGGCCTGCGGGCCGTGGCCGACGGTGAGGACTTCATCATCGGCCCCACGGCGGTGAAGGGCTTCATCAACGTGGCCGGCATCCAGTCGCCGGGCCTGACCGCCGCCCCGGCCATCGCCGTGCGGGTGGCCGAGATCCTGCGCGACGAGGGCCTGGCCCTGGAGCCGGACGATACCTTCCAGCCGGCCGTGCCCAAGCACGTGATCATGGCCGACCTGGACACCGGGGCCCAGGCCGCCAAGGCCGCCAAGGACCCGGCCTTCGGGCGCATCTGCTGCCGCTGCGAGCAGGTGACGGAGGGCGAGGTGATCGCCGCCATCGGCGCCGGCGCCGGCACCCTGGACGGCATCAAGTTCCGCACCCGGGCCGGCATGGGCCGCTGCCAGGGCGGGTTCTGCACCTGGCGCTGCATGGAGCTGCTGTCGCGCGAGCTGGACATGCCCATCGACCGGGTGACCAAGCGGGGCGGCGGCTCGTGGATCGTCTGTCGCCGGGATGGGGAAGAGGGGGCGCCGTCATGATCACCGGCAAGCCCCGGCACCTGGAAAAGACCTATGACGTGACCGTGGTCGGCGGCGGGCCCGCCGGCATGGCCGCCGCCCTGGGGGCGCGCGAGGCCGGGGCCGAGAAGATCCTGATCATCGACCGCGAGGAAACGGCCGGCGGCATCCTGTGGCAGTGCATCCACAACGGCTTCGGCCTGCACCACTTCAAGGAGGAGCTGACCGGCCCCGAATACGCCCAGCGCTACCTGGAACAGGTGCTGGAACACGAGATCGACGTGATCACCGACACCTACGTGGCCGACATGGACGCCGGCCGCCACGTGAAGATCATGTCGGGCAGCCAGGGCATCCACGTGCTGGACAGCAAGTCGGTGGTGCTGGCCATGGGCGCGCGGGAGCGCACCCGGGGCGCCATCCGCATCCCCGGCACCCGCCCGGCCGGGGTGCTGACCGCCGGCCTGGCCCAGAAGTTCGTCAACATGGCCGGCTACCTGCCGGGCAAGCGGGTGGTCATCCTGGGGTCCGGCGACATCGGCCTGATCATGGCCCGACGCCTGGTGCTGGAAGGGGTCGAGGTGCTGGGGGTGTTCGAGATCATGCCCCACGTCAACGGCCTGAACCGCAACGTGGTGCAGTGCCTGCACGACTTCGACATCCCCCTGCACCTGTCCACCACCGTGGCCGAAATCCACGGCCGCGACCGGGTGGAAAAGGTGACCGTGGCGCCGGTGGACGAGGCCCTGCGGCCGATCATGGACAAGGCCTGGGACATCCCCTGCGATACCCTGCTGCTGTCCATCGGCCTGATCCCGGAAAACGAGCTGTCGCAGCGCATCAACCTGCGCCTGGACCCGGTGACCACGGGCCCGGTGGTGACCAGCACCATGGAAACCTCGGCCGATGGCGTGTTCGCCTGCGGCAACGTGGTGCACATCCACGACCTGGTGGATTTCGTCAGCCAGGAATCGGACCTGGCCGGCCAGTGCGCCGGGGAATACGTGACCGGGCGCCGCCGCCCGGCCGACAACATCCGCCTGGTGCCCGGCGACAACGTGGCCTACTGCGTGCCCCACACCATTTCGTCGGACCGCGAGCACACCATCTACCTGCGGGTCCGCCGGAACGAGGGCAAGTGCGCCATCAAGTTCGGCGACGCCTACCAGCGCAAGCTGCGCTACGTGTTTCCGGCCGAAATGGTCACCGTGACCATGCGGCCCCGGTTCCTGGAAAACTTCCACGGCGACTCGCTTCGGGTCGACGTGGTGCCGCGGTGAGGAGGACGGCCATGGCGCCCGACGACGATCCCCATGCCGACCACCTGACCCACTACCTGTGCATCGGCTGCCCCCTGGGCTGCCGCCTGGAGGTGGAGGAGGACGACCACGGCGACGTGCTGGAGGTGCGCGGCTTCGACTGCAAGAAGGGCAAGGAATACGGCCGCCAGGAACACACCGAACCCAAGCGCATGGTGACCACCACCGTGGCCGTGCGCGGCGGGCTGCACGCCCGGGTGCCGGTGAAGACCAGGGAAGCGGTACCCAAACCGCTGGTGCGCGAGGTTTGCCGGGCCCTGGGCACGGTGGAGTTGACGGCGCCGGTCGCCATCGGGACTCTGGTGATGGGGGATGTCCTGGGCACGGGCGTGGACATCATCGTCACCCGCGACATGCCGGAAGGCGCACCGACGCGGGCGGCGCAAAGGGGGTAAGGGGATGACCAGGATCAACCGGAGGGACCGATGGCATTGACGTTCGACAACGTCGGCAAGGTCGTCGACGGGGACACGCACATCGCCGGCGTGTCCTTCACCCTCCACCGCGGCGAGCTGAACATCCTGCTGGGCCCGACCCTGTCGGGCAAGACCAGCATCATGCGCATGATGGCGGGCCTGGACCGCCCCACCAGCGGCCGCATGCTCATGGACGACACCGACATCACCGGCGTGCCCGTGCAGAAGCGCGACGTGGCCATGGTGTACCAGCAGTTCATCAACTATCCGGCCCTGTCGGTGTACGAAAACATCGCCTCGCCGCTGCGCATCAAGGGAATGGACAAGGCCACCATCGACCGCGAGGTGAAGCGGGCGGCGGAACTGTTGAAGCTGATGCCCTATCTGGACCGCAAGCCGCTGAACCTGTCGGGCGGGCAGCAGCAGCGCACGGCCCTGGCCCGGGCCATCGTCAAGAACGCCGAACTGGTGCTGCTGGACGAACCCCTGGCCAACCTGGACTACAAGCTGCGCGAGGAACTGCGCGAGGAACTGCCGAAGATCTTCACGGAAACGGGCTCGATCTTCGTCTACGCCACCACCGAGCCGTCGGAAGCCCTGCTGCTGGGCGGCAACACGGCCACCCTGTGCGAGGGCCGGGTCACCCAGTTCGGCCCCACGGTGGCGGTCTACCGCAACCCCGTGGACATGATCACGGCCCAGACCTTTTCCGACCCGCCCCTGAACACCGTGCCCATGACCAAGGCCGGCGACCGGTTCCGCTTTTCCACCGGCGAGACCATCGCCGTGCCCG
>JAGREA010000136.1 GCA_020446745.1 Rhodobacterales bacterium
CACTGCCTGCCCGACACCTGGCACCAGATGAGCGTGTTCCTGAGCGCCGCCAGCTGCCTGGACTGGGCCGCGCGCCTGACCGGCTGCGCCGGGGTCGGCGACCTGCTGGACCGGGTGGCCGCCCTGGAATCCGGCCAGGACGACCTGGTGTTCCTGCCCTACCTGTCGGGCGAGCGCACGCCCCACAATGACCCCGACGCCCAGGGCGTGCTGCTGGGCCTGAGCCACGAGACCGGCCCGGCCGAGCTGGGCCAGGCGGTGCTGGAAGGCGTCGCCTTCGCCTTCGCCGACGGCCAGGACGCCCTGCTGGCCACGGGGGCCGAGATCGGCCAGGTGTCGGTCATCGGCGGCGGCGCCCGTTCGGCCCTGTGGGGGCGGATCATTGCCTCGGTGCTGGGGCGGCCCCTCACCTACCACGCGGCCGGCGACGTGGGCCCGGCCTTCGGCGCCGCGCGCCTGGCCCGCCTGGCGGTGACCGGCGAGGCCCCGGCCGACGTCTGCACCCCGCCGCCCATCGACCACGTGGTGGAGCCCGACGCCGCCCTGGCCCGGGCCCTGGCGCCCCGGCGGGAACGCTTCCGCCGCCTGTACCCCCTGCTGAAAGACGAGTTCGCCCGGAGGACCGCATGAGCTACTTCGCATCCATCCCCCCGATCGCCTATGAAGGCCCGGACAGCGACAACCCGCTGGCCTTCCGCTGGTACGACCCCGACCGGGTGGTCCTGGGCCGGCGCATGGAGGACCACCTGCGGTTCGCCATCGCCTACTGGCACACCTTCTGCGGCACCGGGCTGGATCCCTTCGGCGGCGACACCTTCCAGCGCCCGTGGTTCGGCCCCGGCGAGCCCATGGCCCTGGCCCGCCTGAAGGCCGAGGCGGCCTTCGACCTGTTCGACATCCTGGGCCAGCCGTTCTTCTGCTTCCACGACCGCGACATCGCGCCGGAAGGCGACACCCTGGCCCAATCCAACGCCAACGTGAACGCCATCGCCGATCTGTTCGCCGAAAAGATGGCCGGCCGCAAGGTGCGGGTGCTGTGGGGTACGGCCAACCTGTTCTCCAGCCGCCGCTACATGGCCGGCGCCGCCACCAACCCGGACCCGGACGTGTTCGCCTATGCCGCCGCCCAGGTGAAGAACTGCCTGGACGTGACCCACCGCCTGAAGGGCGAGAACTACGTGCTGTGGGGCGGGCGCGAGGGCTACGAGACCCTGTTGAACACCGACATGGGCCAGGAGCTGGACCAGCTGGGCCGGTTCCTGAACCTGGTGGTGGACTACAAGCACAAGATCGGCTTCCCCGGCACCATCCTGGTGGAACCGAAGCCCCAGGAGCCCACCAAGCACCAGTACGATTTCGACGTGGCCGCCGTGTACGGCTTCCTGAAGCGCTACGGCCTGGAAAACGAGGTGAAGCTGAACATCGAGGTGGGCCACGCCGTGCTGGCCGGCCACGCCTTCGAGCACGAGATCGCCCACGCCATGGCCCTGGGCGTGTTCGGCTCGGTGGATGCCAACCGCAACGACTACCAGTCGGGCTGGGACACCGACCAGTTCCCCATGAACGCCCCGGAACTGGCCCTGGCGCTGTACCACATCCTGGAAAACGGCGGCTTCACCACCGGCGGCCTGAACTTCGACGCCAAGCTGCGGCGCCAGTCCCTGGACCCGGAAGACCTGGTGGTCGCCCACGTGGGCGGCATGGACACCTGCGCCCGGGCCCTGCTGTCGGCCGCCGCCATGGTCGAGGACGGCGCCCTGACCCGGGCCCGCGACGACCGCTACGCCGGCTGGCGCACGCCCCAGGCCCGGCGCATG
>JAGREA010000137.1 GCA_020446745.1 Rhodobacterales bacterium
ACAGGGCACGGTGCCGCAATCGACCCGCGACAAGGCGGAAACCGAGATGCGCACCCGCCAGGCGGAACTGGACAGCGCCCGGGCCCAGCTGAAGGTGCGGGCCTTCGAGCTGGAATCCGCCAAGGCGGCCCTGATCGAGCCGGGGGACGACTCGGCGGTGGCCAGTTCCGAGACCTGCTGCGTGCACATCCAGGCGCCGGTGAACGGCCGCGTCCTGCGCCTGATCGCCGAAAGCGAACAGGTGGTGGCGGCCGGCCAGGCGCTGCTGGAGGTGGGTGACCCCCAGGCCCTGGAGGTGGTGGTGGAGCTGCTTTCCGAGGACGCGGTGGGGGTGCGCCCCGGCGCCCGGGCCACCATCGAGGACTGGGGCGGCCCGCCCCTGGCCGCCACGGTGCGGCGCATCGAGCCCTACGGCTTCACCAAGGTGTCGGCCCTGGGGGTGGAGGAGCAGCGGGTGCGGGTGATCCTGGACTTCGCCGCCCCGCCGCCCGAGGGGGCGGACCTGGGCCACGGCTTCCGGGTGGACGCCCGCATCGTCACCTGGGAAACGGCCGACACCCTGCGGGTGCCGGAATCGGCCCTGTTCCGCGACGGCGGCCAGACGGGGCCGGACTGGACCGTGTACCGGGTGGACGCCGACGGCGTGGCCAGTCGGCGGGCGGTGACGGCGGGGCGGCGCAACGGCCAGTCGGCCCAGGTGCTGGACGGCCTGGCCGCCGGCGACCGGGTGGTGGCCTATCCCAGCGACCGGGTGACCGATGGGGCGGTGGTGACGGCGGGGCCGGAATAGGCGGCGGAGCGCACGCAGCGACAATGCCTCGAGACGCGCCTGCGGCGCTCCTCAGCATGAGGACGTAACATATTGAAAAACCTCACCCTGAGGAGGCCCGAAGGGCCGTCTCGAAGGGTTGGTGCCGCCTGCCGGGCGTGATCCGGGACTGTCCCTAGGGCCAGGCCGTCATGGGCGGCAGGGACATCAGGATGGCTTCCACGTTGCCGCCGGTCTTCAGGCCGAACAGGGTGCCGCGGTCGTGGATCAGGTTGAATTCCACGTAGCGGCCGCGCTTCACCAGCTGCTTGCGGCGCTGGTCCACGGACCAGGACTGGTCCATGTGGCGGCGCACCAGCTTGGGATAGATGGCCAGGAAGGCCCGGCCCACATCCTGGGTGAAGGCGAAGTCCTTTTCCCAGTCGCCGGTGTCCAGGTTGTCGTAGAAGATGCCGCCGACGCCCCGGGGCTCGTTCCGGTGGGGCAGGAAGAAGTAGCGGTCGCACCAGTCCTTGAACTTGGGGTAGTAGGCCTCGTCGTGGACGTCGCAGGCGCCCTTCAGGGCGGCGTGGAACAGGTCCGTGTCGTCGTCGTCGGGGAACACCGGGGTCAGGTCGGCGCCGCCGCCGAACCAGCCCTTGGTCGTGACGATCATCCGCGTGTTCATGTGGACCGCCGGCACCAGGGGCGAACAGGGGTGGGCCACCAGCGAGATGCCCGAGGCCCAGAACCGGGGGTCCTGGTCGGCACCGGGGATCTGGGCCCGGAAGTCTTCCGAGAATTCCCCCTGCACGGTGGACACGTTGACGCCCACCTTCTCGAACACCCGGCCGCGCATGATGGACATCACCCCCCCACCACCATCGGCGCCCCCGTCGGCTCCCCCATCGGCATCGCGGGTCCAGGCCTTGCGCTCGAACCGGCCGGCGGGGTGGGCGCTGGTGGGGTTGGGGCCCACCAGTTCGTCCTCGATGGCCTCGAAGGCGGCGCAGATGTCGTCGCGCAGGCGGGAGAACCAGGTGGAGGCCCTTTCCTGGCGCGTGGTGTCGGTGGTCTGCTCGCCGTCGGTCATGGCCGTCCTTCCCCTAGGTGCGGTCCCGTAGCTGGCGCAGGGCCTCGCCCAGGACCATGGCCGCGGACACGGCGACGTTCAGGGACCGCATGCCGGGGACCATGGGAACCACCAGCCGCGCGTCGGCCGCGGCATGGACCTCGGGCGGCGCGCCGGCGGACTCCCGGCCGACCAGCAGGGTGTCGTCGGCGTGAAAGCGGACATCCAGGTATGACAGGTCTGATTGCGTCGTCAAGAGCAGCAGGCGCCCGGGCCCGCCCGGCACCCCGGCCCGGGCGGCAAGGAATCGGTCGAACGAGGCGTGTCGAACGACCTCGACACCGCTCATGTAATCCATTCCGGCGCGTCTCAACCGCCGGTCGTCGAACAGGAATCCGCAGGGTTCGATCACGTCCACGGCCAGGCCCAGGCAGGCGGCGGTGCGGATCAGGGTGCCGGCGTTCTGCGGAATGTCAGGCTGGTAAAGGGCGAGACGAAGGCGGGGCTGCATGGCGGGACCGGAGGGAAAACGGGCGCGGGACCCGCAATTCTTAGAAAAAGCTAATATATGGCGGTTTGTCTGGGCTCTTGCCCCTTTCCAAGGGGTTCTTTTTGCATTATACCGCTAGCGCGATCCGTATCCACGGTCAGGCCTTCCGGTGTCGGGAAGGAACAGGGCGCCCCCGCCCGGGGGCGGCCTCTAAACGGGGATTCGGCCGCAGGGACGGCCCGTTTGGGCGGGCTGCACGGGTAGGTCCCCCGGTAAAACAGAGGGTTTCTCATGACAGACATGGCAACCACCGCGCCCGGCAACGACCCGGGAGAACAGGGTGAGGGGCAGTCGCGCCGCGACTTTCTGCTCATCGCCACGTCCACCGTCGGCGCCGTCGGCACCGCCTTGGCCGTCTGGCCGCTGATCCACAGCATGAACCCCGCGGCCGACACGCTGGCCCTGGCCTCCACCGAAGTGGACATCTCTTCCGTCGAGGAAGGCCAGTCGATCACCGTGGTCTGGCGCGGCAAGCCCGTGTTCATCCGCCACCGCACGGCGGAAGAGATCTCCCAGGCCGAGGCCGACGACAAGGCCGCCCTGGTCGATCCCCAGCGCGACGAGGACCGCGTGCAGAAGCCCGAATGGCTGGTCATGGTGGGCGTCTGCACCCACCTGGGCTGCATCCCCAAGGGCCAGAAGCTGGGTGACGAGAAGGGTGATTTCGGCGGCTGGTTCTGCCCCTGCCATGGTTCGCACTACGATACCTCGGGCCGCATCCGCAAGGGCCCGGCGCCGCTGAACCTGCCGGTGCCGCCCTACGAATTCCTTGACGACACCACCATCAAGATCGGCTAGGGGGAAGCGCCATGAGCAGAAAAGAATGGTCCAACCCGATCGTCGAGTGGATCGACTACCGCCTTCCGGTGTTCAGCCTGATGCACCACGAGACGGTGGACTACCCGACGCCGAAGAACTTTAACTACTGGTGGAACTTCGGGTCGCTGGCCATGTTCGCCCTGGTGGTGATGATCGCCACCGGCATCGTGCTGGCCATGCACTTCACGCCCCAAGTGGACATGGCCTTCAACAGCGTCGAGCGCATCATGCGCGACGTGAACTACGGCTGGCTGATCCGCTACCTGCACATGAACGGGGCGTCGATGTTCTTCATCGTCGTCTACATCCACATGTTCCGCGGCATGTACTATGGCTCCTACAAGGCGCCGCGCGAGATCCTGTGGATGATCGGCGTGCTTATCATCCTGGCCATGATGGCCACGGCCTTCATGGGCTATGTGCTGCCCTGGGGCCAGATGAGCTTCTGGGGCGCCACGGTGATCACCAACCTGTTCTCGGCCATCCCGCTGGTGGGCGAGTCCATCGTCACCTGGCTGTGGGGCGGCTTCTCGGTCGATAACCCGACCCTGAACCGGTTCTTCTCGCTGCACTACCTGATGCCCTTCGTGATCGCCGCCCTGGTGTTCGTGCACCTGTGGGCGCTGCACGTGCACAAGTCCAACAACCCCCTGGGCGTCGACCCC
>JAGREA010000138.1 GCA_020446745.1 Rhodobacterales bacterium
CACCAGGATGTGCTCGTGGTGGGTGTGGGCGCCGGCGCCGTCGGCGCCCAGGCCGTCCAGGGTCGGCACCCCCAGGGCCGCCGTGAAGTTGCCGTCGCTGCCGCCGCCGGTGTGGGTGTCGACCAACTCGAAGCCGATCTCGGCGGCCAGGGCCCGGGCGTGGTCGAACAGGGCCGTGATCCCCGCCCCCTTCTCGAACGGCGGCCGGTTGAGGCCGCCGCTGACCCGCACCTCGACGTCGGGGCCGACGGGTTGCAGGCCCAGGACCTTGGCCACCATCTCCTCGCCCGTGGCGGCGTCGGGCACGCGCATGTCGACCTCGGCGCGGCAGGAGAACGGGATCACGTTCACCGCCGTGCCGCCCTGCACCATACCGACGCTGACCGTGATCCCGCGGTCGTAGTCGGTCATGGCCTCCAGCGCCAGGATCTGGTGCGCCATCTCGCGGATGGCGCTGCGCCCGTCCTGGTGGCGCGAGCCGGCGTGGGACGGCCGGCCGGTGACCTCCAGGTCGAACCGCGCCACCCCCTTGCGCGCGGTGACGATCTTGCCCCCGTCGCGGGCCGGCTCGGCCACCAGCACGTACTTGGCGCGGGCCGCCTCGTCTTCGATCACGGCGCGGCTGATGGGGCTGCCGACCTCCTCCTCGCTGACCAGCAGCAGGGTGATGGGCAGCGGCGTCTCGACGCCCTGGCCGGCCAGGTGGCGGTAGGCGTGGTAGCCCAGGTAGCTGCCGGCCTTCATGTCGTAGATGCCGGGGCCGAACACCTTGTCGCCCTCGCGGCGGATGGGGTTGACGTCGGCCTTGGTGCCGATGGGGTGGACCGTGTCCAGGTGGCCCAGGAACAGCACCCCCGGCCCGTCGCCGCCCCAGGGGCTGCGCGCACGCAGGATGTCGCCCCAGCCGTCGCGCCCGGGCAGGCGGTCGACCCGCGCCCCGTGCACGCGCAGGTCCGTCTCCACCAGGTCGACCAGGGCGTTGACGGCGGCGGCGTCCTGGCTGGGAGTTTCCAGGTGCACCCACGACAGGATGCCGTCCAGGATCTCCTCGGCATCCACCGGACGGGTATTGGGGGCGGGCGTGTCGGTCATGGCGCGGGGGACTCCGTCAGGGTTTCGCGGGTGCGGACCGGCCGGCCCACCGGGACACGGCCAGGGACAGGGCGCCGAGCACGGCGAAGGCCGCCACCAGGGGCAGCACCGTGCCGTCGAAGGCGCGGCCGATGAGGATGCCCAGGACCACCGATATCAGGGTCTGCAGGCAGCCCACCACCGCCGCCGCGGTGCCGGCGATGTGGCCGAGCGGCTCCATGGCCATGGCCTGGAGGTTGCCCATCAGCAGGCCGACGCAGAAGAACGACAGGCTCATGTAGGCCATGTAGGCCCACAGCGGCGGCACCCCGCCGGCGACGTAGGCCACCGGCAGGAAGGCCAGGGAGGCCAGGGTCAGCACGACCTGCGCCCGGGTCGACAGGTGCCGCATGCCGAACCGCATGACCAGGCGCGAGTTGG
>JAGREA010000139.1 GCA_020446745.1 Rhodobacterales bacterium
AACACGGTGGCCTTGTCCATGTCGCCGCGCAGCAGGCGCACGCACTGGCCGTCCTTCAGGTCGATGGCGGGAAAGAAGATCATGACAATTTCGCTACCACAGGTGTTCCGGGGAAACCAGAAACGCTTCCGTGACGCCGCGCCACGGATGCCGCGGTCAGGGTTTCCAGGTGAGGAAGTTGCGGATCAGCCGCTGGCCGGCCCGCTGGCTCTTTTCCGGGTGGAACTGGGTGCCCACCAGGTTGTCGCGCCCGACCACGGCGGTGACCGGCCCGCCGTAGTCGGCCGTGGCCAGCAGGTGGGCCGGGTCGGCGCAGCGCAGGTGGTAGGAGTGCACGAAATAGACGTGCGTTTCCCCATGGTCGTTATCTTCCAGGCCGTCCAGCACCGGGTGGCGGCCGGCGCCGGCCGTGCGCAGGTTGTTCCAGCCCATGTGGGGGATCTTCAGGTTGGGGTCGTCGGGCGTCAGGGCCACCACCTCGCCGGGGATCCAGTCCAGGCCCGGGGTGTCGCCGTGCTCGCGGCCCACGGTGGCCATCAGCTGCAGGCCCACGCAGATGCCCAGGAACGGCCGGGCGCGCTCGATCACTTCCCGGTTCAGGGCCTCGACCATGCCCGGCACGGCGTCCAGCCCGCGCCGGCAGTCGGCGAAGGCGCCCACGCCGGGCAGCACGATGTGGCTGGCCGTGGCCAGGGCGGCGGCCCTGTCGGTGACCACCACGTCCAGGCCCAGGCCGTTGTCGGCCGAGACCCGCTCGAAGGCCTTGGCGGCCGAGCGCAGGTTGCCCGACCCGTAATCGATGATGACGACCGTCATGGCGCGGTCCCTTTATCGCGGTTCTTGTTCTAGAGCGAGCCCTTGGTGGAGGGCACCACGTCGGCCCGGCGCGGATCGATCTCCACGGCCTGGCGCAGGGCGCGGGCGAAGGCCTTGAAGGCGCTTTCCACGATATGGTGGTTGTTCTCGCCGTAGAAGGTTTCCACGTGCAGGGTCAGCCCGGCCGTCTGGGCCACGGCCTGGAACCATTCCTTGAACAGTTCCGTGTCCATGGTGCCCACCTTGTCGCGGCGGAAATCCACCTTCCAGATCAGGTAGGGGCGGTTCGAGCAGTCCAGGGCCACCCGGGTCAGGGTCTCGTCCATGGGCGCCAGGGCCGAGCCGTAGCGGGTGATGCCCTTGCGGTCGCCCAGGGCCTGGGCGATGGCCGTGCCGATGGCCAGGCCCACGTCCTCGGTGGTGTGGTGGAAATCGATGTGCAGGTCGCCCTCGGCCTTCACCGTCAGGTCGATCAGGCCGTGGCGGGACAGCTGCTCCAGCATGTGGTCCAGGAAGCCGATACCGGTGGACACGTCATAGGTGCCCGTGCCGTCCAGGTTCAGGCTGACGGCGATCTTGGTCTCGGTGGTGGTGCGCTCCACGGTGGCGCTGCGCATGGCGGGGCTCCTTCCCAGATGGGGGCCTCTTTTAGCAGGTCCGGCGTTCGAAGGGAAAGACTGCTGGCGGCCGTCCCCAATGCCTGATGATGGTTTGTCGATTCACTTGTCGACCCGGCTGTGATTAAATACTGAATCAGATGGGATGTATGCGCGTTTAACGGGATTCTCATGGACGCCATCGCAGGCATGGATTTGATCGGCATCGGGCTCTACGACGTGCCGGAAGCGGCGCGCCTGACCCGCGTGCGGGCACCGAAGATCCGGCGGTGGGTGCGCGGGTATAACTACGCGCATGACGGCCAAGCCCGGCATTCCGAGCCCCTATGGCGTACCGTTGTCCCCGAGTTCGACGGCAAGGTGGGCCTTGATTTTCGTGACCTGACGGAAATCCGCGTCGTCGGCGCATTGCGCGCGGCCGGTATCGGCCTGCCGACCATCCGTCTGGCCATCGAGCGGGCCCGCGAGATCGTCGGCGACGAACGGCCCCTTTCCACGGAAACCTTCCGCACGGACGGAAAATCGATCTTCCTCAAGCTCGCCGGTACCTCCGACGACCCCGTGCTGCTGAACCTGAAAAGCCGGCAGTTTGGCATCCAGCGCCTGATCGAACCCAGCTTCAAGGACCTGGATTTCGAGAATAGCGCCGCCGTTCGCTGGTGGCCGGCGGGTCGACGGAAGGGTATCGTCATCGACCCCCGGCGCAGCTTTGGCCAGCCCATCGTCGCCGACGGGGGCGTGCCCACATCGGTCCTGCGGGATGCCGTGGCGGCCGAGGGTTCCGTGGCCAACGCCGCACGGTATTTCGACCTGCCCCCGGCCGTTGTGCGCGGCGCGCTGGCCTACGAGGAGTCCCTGGCCGCTTGAAGGTGTTCGTCGACCACAACATCTCGCCGCATCTGGCCCGGGGCCTGCATTGCATCCTGGCACCCGAAGGGCATACCGTCACCGCGCTGGAAGACAAGTTCGATCGCGGCGTGGCCGATGCCACGTGGATCGGTCAACTGGGCCGCGAGGGCGGCTGGTGGGTCCTGACCGACGACCATAGAATCAAGACACGCCCGCCGGAACGGGCCGCCTGGCGGGCCGCCAACATGCGTGGCCTGTTCCTCGCCAAGGGCTGGCGAACGCTGTCCACGGTCACCAAGGCCGGCAGATTGCTCTTGAGTTGGTCGAAATTCGTCGATATCGACAGGGTGACGACCGGCGCCGCCATGTATGAGGTGCCGATCGGCTTCAACACGGGCCTGCGACAGCTTCCCTTCTGAGCTCCGACAACAAGGTATCCCGCCATGACCCCCGAATCCGCCCTGGCCCTGGCTATCGCCTGCCTGATCTTCATGGCCTCCCCCGGGCCCGGGGTGATGGGGCTGCTGGCCCGCGCGCTGGCCGGCGGGTTCCGGGCCAGCCTGGGGTTCATCGCCGGCATGGTGCTGGGCGACCTGGTGTTCCTGGCCCTGGCCATCGCCGGCATGGCCGTGGTGGCCCAGGCCTTCGGCGGCCTGTTCACGGTGGTCCGCTGGGCCGCCGCGCTGTACCTGATCTACCTGGGCATCCAGGCCTGGCGCGCCCCGCCGCGCGACCCCGATGCCGCCCCGCCCAAGCGCAACGGCGGCTGGGGCGGGCTGGTCAGCGGGCTGCTGATCACCCTTTCCAACCCCAAGGTGATCCTGTTCTACATCGGCTTCCTGCCCACCTTCGTCGATCTGGCGCACATCACCGCCGGGGACGCCCTGATCGTGGCGTCGGTGGTGGTGGGGGTGCTGACCACCGTCATGCTGGTCTACGCCGCCTCGGCATCCCGGGCCCGGCGCCTGTTCCGCAGCGCCAGGGCACAACGGGTGATGAACCGGGTATCCGGTACCACCCTGATCGGCGTCGGCCTGGCGGTGGCGGCCCGGGACTGATTCCTTGACCCGGGTGGCCGCCCGGCCTACATCAGCCGCGACGCACCGGGGGCCCACCCCCGCATCCGCAGCGGAGTGACCCCGCCATGTCCCAGGATTCCCGTTCCTCTTCCCCCGCCGTGTGGCACGGCACCACCATCCTGTCCGTGCGCAAGGGCGGCCGGGTGGTGATCGCCGGCGACGGCCAGGTCAGCCTGGGCGACACGGTGATCAAGGCCAACGCCCGCAAGGTGCGGCCCATCGGCGACGGCTCGGTGATCGCCGGGTTCGCCGGCGCCACGGCCGATGCCTTCGCCCTGTTCGAGCGCCTGGAGGCGAAGCTGGAGCAGTATCCGCGCCAGCTCACCCGGGCCTGCGTGGAAATGGCCAAGGACTGGCGCACCGACCGC
>JAGREA010000140.1 GCA_020446745.1 Rhodobacterales bacterium
CACCATCGACTCCAAGAGCGCCGAGGACCTGGAGAAGAAGTACGACTCCGGTTTGGCCCTGCGGCCCCATGGCCCGCTTCTGGCCGTGGTCCTGTTCGCCGGCTCGGTCCTGTTCGCCGCCTACCACTACCTGACCGCCTATTTCGGCATTCCCGTCGACTACTGGCACATGGGCATCCACCTGTCGGGCCTGTCGATCCTGATCTTCACCGGCTTTCCCATGTTCAAGTGGGGCACCGCCTTCGAGTTGAAGCCCAACACCTGGTGGCGGTGGGGCAACGTGCCGGTATGGGACTGGGTCTTCGCCGTGTCCGGCGTGTGCGCGGCGCTGTACCTGGGCTTTTCGTGGAACGGGCTGGACTTCTCGTTCCTGGGCCAACACATCCTGGTGGCCGAACAGGCCCTGCGCCAGGGCGACCCGGAAACCCCCGACATCGTGCTGGGCACCATCCTGGTGGTGCTGGCGCTGGAAATGGCGCGCCGGGCCCTGGGCATCGTGCTGCCGCTGATCATTTCCGTGTTCATCGCCTATGCCCTGCTGGGCCCCTACATGCCGGTGCAGATCCTGCAGCACCCGGGCGTGGACTGGCGCCAGTTCATCAACAACATGTACTTCCCCCAGGAAGGCATCTTCGGCGTCACCCTGTGGGTGGTGTCCACCGTGGTGTTCCACTTCGTGCTGTTCGGGGTGATCGCCCAGCGCATGGGCCTGGGCCAGTTCTTCGTCGACAACGCCATGATCCTGGCCGGGCGCTACACCGGCGGCCCGGCCAAGGTGTCGGTGGTGTCGTCGGCCTTCTTCGGCACCATTTCGGGCTCGTCCATCGCCAACACGGTGTCCACCGGGTCGCTGACCATCCCCAACATGAAGCGCCTGGGCTATCCGGGGCACTTCGCCGGCGGGGTGGAGGCCGCGGCCAGCGCCGGCGGGCAGATCACGCCGCCCATCATGGGCGCGGCCTCGTTCCTGATGGCCGAGTTCCTGGAAGTCCCCTACACCACCATCGTCGTCGCCGCCATCGTGCCGGCGGCCATGCACTACGTGGGCGTCATGTCCATCGTCCACTTCGAGGCCCGGCGCCTGGGCCTGCAGGGCTACCCCAAGGAGATGCTGCCCAACCTGATCGAGGTGTGGGCCAAGGGCTGGCCCACGGTGGTGCCCCTGGTGATCCTGATCGCCGTGCTGTTCACCGGCTTCACGCCCTACTACGCGGCCTTCTGGGGCATCACGGCCTGCATCGTGGTGGGGCTGCTGAACCCGCGCCACCGCATGTCGGTGTCGGACATCATCGAAGGCTTCACCATCGGCGTGAAGTACGCCCTGGCCGTGGGCGCGGCGGCCACCGCCGTGGGCATCGTGGTGGGCGTCATCAACACCACGGGCGTGGCCTTCCGCCTGGGCTTCATGGTCACCAGCGGGGCCCAGGAACTGGCCGAGAACCTGTACGCCGTGATCGGCTGGATCCCCCTGGACATCTTCTCGCAGGCGTCCATCCAGCTGTTCCTGTCGCTGGTGTTCATCGCCGTGGCCTGCATCATGATGGGCGCCGGCCTGCCCACCACGGCGCTGTACATCATGCTGGTGTCGGTGGCCCAGCCGGCCCTGGCCCAGCTGGGCGTGCCGGCCCTGGCGTCGCACATGTTCGTGCTCTACTACGGGGTGATCTCGGAAATCACGCCACCGGTGTGCGCCTCGGCCTACGCGGCGGCGGGCATCGCCGGGGCCAACCCGTTCCGCACCGGGGTGTCGGCCTTCACCCTGGGCGTCGGCAAGCTGATGGTGCCCATGGTGTTCGTCTATGCCCCCACCATGCTGATCGTGCTGCCCGAATACTATTCCCTGGGCAGCTTCATCCAGGTGTCGCTGACCTGCGCCCTGGGCATCTTCCTGATCGCCCAGGCGGTGACCGGCTTCTGCCTGACGCCCATGAACGCCCTGCTGCGCCTGGTGATGGGCGTGGGCGGGCTGATGCTGGTGGCGCCCAGCACGGAATCGGACCTGTGGTCGGTGGTGTTCGTGGTGCCGGTGGTGGTGCTGCAGTGGCTGCTGCTGAAACGGCGCCAGGAAGCCCGGGCGTTCCACCCGTGACCGGGTCCGTTCCGGTTCACGCCACCGAAAGGCTGGCCCGCCGGGCCCTTTCGGTGCGGGCCGGAGACCTGGACGCCGAGACCCGCGCCGTGGCCCGCCACGTGGTGGTGGATGCCCTGGCCTGCGCCGCCGCCGGCCGGCGCACCGAGGCCGCCCGGGTGGTGCGCGACACGGCCGCCGGCCTGTTCGGCGGCGGCGACAGCCCGGTGTGGTACCAGGGCCTGCGCCTGAGCCCGGCCGGCGCCGCCTATGCCAACGCCGCCGCCACGGCGGCCCTGGACCTGGACGACGGCAACCGGGCCGCCGGCGGCCATCCGGGCCCGGCCATCGTGCCCGCCGTGCTGGCCGAGGCCCAGGCCATCGACGCCCCGGGCACCGCCGTGCTGGCCGCCCTGGTGGCCGGCTATGACGTGGCCGTACGCATGGGGCGCGGCGAGATCCACCGGGCCTACGCCAGCGGCAACTGGACCGGCTTCGGCGTGGTCGCCGCCCTGGCCCACCTGCGGGGCCTGGACGCCGCCACCCTGGCCCACGCCCTGGCCATCCACGCCTACCACGGCCCCCACGTGACCGACCTGACCGACAGCGTGGAAATGGGCGCCCACGTGAAGGAGGTGATCCCCTGGTCGGTGGCCGCCGCCTTCGGTTCCGTGGCCCTGGCCCAGAACGGCTACACCGGCGCCCGCGACGCCATCGACGTGGGCCGCCGCACGGACCCGGCCCCGACCCTGCGGGACCTGGACGGCCGGCACCTGATCCTGGACACCTACTTCAAGCGCTATTCCGTGTGCCGCTGGGCCCACGCCGCCATCGACGGCCTGCTGGGCCTGATGGCCACCCACGGCTTCACCGGCGATGCCATCCGCGGCCTGAAGGTGGAAACCTTCCAGCGCGCCATCCTGCTGCACAACAGCCCCCGCCCGCCCAGCCTGGAAGCGGC
>JAGREA010000141.1 GCA_020446745.1 Rhodobacterales bacterium
GAGGTGGCCGACAACATCGCCGGCCACGGCGGCGTAATCATGAACACCGGCCGCGCCCGCGAGCTGGGCATCGAGGAAGGCGACCTGGTCGAGGTCGCCTCGCCCATCAACAAGACCAAGGGGCACGTGGTCCTGCGCCAGGGCATCCGCCCCGACACGCTGCTGATGATCGGCCAGTTCGACCACTGGAAGACGCCCCTGGCCAAGACCTTCCACGTGCCCAGCATGAACAAGCTGACCCCCATGCTGATCGACCTGACCGATTCCACCGGCTCTGGCTCGGACCTGGTGCGGGTGTCCCTGCGCCGCATCGGAGGCCTGCGATGACCCGTTGGGCGATGGTCGCCGACCTGCGGCGCTGCGTCGGGTGCCAGACCTGCACCGCGGCCTGCAAGCACACCAACGCCACTCCGCCGGGGGTGCAGTGGCGCCGCGTGCTGGACGTGGAGACGGGCACCTTCCCGAACGTGACGCGCACCTTCGTCCCCGTGGGCTGCCAGCACTGCGCCGACCCGCCCTGCATGCACGTCTGCCCGTCCACGGCCACGGGCCAGCGCGACGACGGCATCGTCACCATCGACTACGACCTGTGCATCGGCTGCGCCTTCTGCGCCGTGGCCTGCCCCTACCAGGCCCGCTACAAGGTGGACAAGCCGCTGTTCGCCTACGGCCGCGGGCGCGAGATGCGCAGCGAGGCCAAGCGCGAGATGCCCGAACGCATCGGCGTGGCGCAGAAGTGCACCTTCTGCTCCGACCGGGTGGATGATGGAATGGAGAACGGCCTGACCCCCGGGGTGGACCCGGCGGCGACCCCGGCCTGCGTCAATTCCTGCATCGCCAACGCCCTGCACTTCGGCGACCTGGACAACCCGGACAGCAACGTCTCGGTAATGCTGAAGGAAAACAAGACCTTTCCCATGCACGTCGAGCTGGGCACCCACCCGGGGTTCCACTACCTGTGGGACGGCGGCCCCGACGACGGAAGCGACATGGAAGACGCTCCGCCGCTCCAGGCCGTCGACGGTCCACCCCGGCCCGTGGTCGGCGGGGTCGAACCCTGGCTGCAGCGCCACTGGGACTGGCGCGCGGCCATGAACTTCACGGGCGGCGGCACGGGCACCGGCCTGCTGATCGCCACCGCCCTGTTCGCGCCGCTGGGCGCGGCGGCGGCCCTGGTCCCGGGCCTGGCCGCCCTGGCCTGCGTCGGCCTGGGTTTGTTCATGGTGTTCCTGGAAACGGGGCGGCCCCTGCGCGCGCCGCTGAACGTGCTGTTCCATCCCCAGACCTCGTGGATGACGCGCGAGGCCCTGGTCGCCATGGCGCTGTTCCCCGTGGGCCTGGTCGCGGCCTGGACCGGCTGGGCGGCCCTGCTGCTGCCGGCGGGGGTCCTGGCCGCCGCCTTCATGTACTGCCAGGCGCGCATCCTGAAGCAGTCCAAGGGCATCCCCGCCTGGCGCACGCCGGCCATCGTGCCCCTGATCCTGGCCACGGGCCTGACCGAGGGGCTGGGCCTGTTCCTGGTCCTGGCGACCCTGCTGGGCACCGGCGGCGGGCTGGCACCGGTGGTCGGCGCCCTGCTGGCCGCCGCCGCCTTCCGCACCTGGGCCTGGTGGCGGTACCGCAAGGACCTGGCCCGGGGGGCGCCGGCGCTGACGCTGGTGGTGCTGCGCAAGGTGGACCCGGTGGTCCTGCTGGTGGGCCTGGTGGCGCCGGTGGTGGCGGCCACGGTGGCCGGACTGGCC
>JAGREA010000142.1 GCA_020446745.1 Rhodobacterales bacterium
CTGATGAAGGACGCCTATTCCTTCGACCTGGACGCCGCCGGCGCCCGGCGGTCCTACAACAAGATGTTCGTGTCGTACCTGCGCACCTATGCCCGCATGGGCCTGAAGGCCATTCCCATGCGCGCCGACACGGGCCCCATCGGCGGCGACCTGAGCCACGAGTTCGTCATCCTGGCGGAAACGGGCGAAAGCGCCGTGGCCTGCCACAAGAACCTGGTGGACACCGACTGGGCCGGCCGCGACATCGACTTCGAGGGCGACCTGCAGCCCATCGTCGACGGCTTCACGGCGCTGTACGCCGCCACCGACGAGGAACGGGACGAAGCCAAGGAAGCCGCCCTGGGCGACGACCTGCTGGTGGCCCGCGGCATCGAGGTGGGCCACATCTTCAACTTCGGCACCAAGTATTCCAAACCCATGGGCGCCGTGGTGACCACCGCCGACGGCGGCGAGGTGGCGGTGGAAATGGGCTCCTACGGCATCGGCGTGTCGCGCCTGGTGGGCGCCATCATCGAGGCCTGCCACGACGACGCCGGCATCGTGTGGCCGGAAAGCGTGGCCCCGTTCCAGGTGGGGCTGATCAACCTGAAGGTCGATGGCGGCGAATGCTCGGCCGCCTGCGACGCCCTGTACGCCCGGTTGAAGGGGGCGGGGGTCGAAGTGCTGTACGACGACCGCGACCTGCGGGCCGGCGGCAAGTTCGCCGACATGGACCTGATCGGCCTGCCCTGGCAGGTCATCGTCGGCCCCCGGGGCCTGAAATCGGGCCAGGTGGAGGTCAAGAACCGGCGCACCGGCGACCGCGAAGAGGTGCCGCTGGACTCCCTCGTCGCCCGGTTCGCCGGCTGATGTTTTCCGCCTTCGAATGGATGATGGCCCGGCGCTACCTGCGGGCGCGCCGCCAGGAAGGCTTCATCTCGGTCATCGCCGGGTTTTCGCTGCTGGGCATCGCGCTTGGCGTGGCGACCCTGATCATCGTCATGGCCGTCATGAACGGTTTCCGGGGCGAGCTGCTGGGCCGCATCCTGGGCCTGAACGGGCACCTGAGCGTCTATGGACAGACCCAGGTGCTGACCGATTTCGACGCCCGGGCGGAAACCGTGCGGGCCGTGCCCGGGGTGGTTTCGGCCACCCCCATCGTCGAAGGCCAGATCATGGCCACGGCCAACGGCATCGCCCGGGGCGCCGTGGTGCGGGGCATCCGCCAGCAGGACCTGGCGGCCCGCAAGATGGTGGCCGACAACGTGCGCTACGGCACCCTGGACGCCTTCACCGGGCCCGACGTGGTGCTGGTGGGCGACCGCCTGGCCAACACCCTGAACCTGTCGGTGGGCCAGAACATCACCCTGATCTCGCCCAAGGGCAACGTCACGGCCTTTGGCACGGTGCCGCGCCTGCGCGCCTACAAGGTGATGGGAACGTTCAATATCGGCATGTACGAATATGATTCTTCGTACATTTTCATGCCGCTGGAGGCCGCCCAGGCCTATTTCCAGATGGGCCCCGACGCGGTGACCAACCTGGAAGTGTTCGTCACCGACGCCGACCGGGCCCTGGCCATCGGCCGCGACGTGCAGCGGGCGGTGCAGGGCGTCGGCCGGGTGCACGACTGGCAGCAGGCCAATTCCAGCTTTTTCAACGCCCTGCAGGTGGAACGGAACGTCATGTTCCTGATCCTCACGCTGATCATCCTGGTGGCGGCGTTCAACATCGTGTCGTCGCTGATCATGCTGGTGAAGGACAAGGGGCGCGACATCGCCATCCTGCGCACCATGGGCGCCACGCGCGGCATGATCATGCGCATCTTCTTCCTGGCCGGGGCCAGCGTGGGGGCCATCGGCACCTTTACCGGGTTCATCCTGGGGGTGGCCTTCGTCTACAACATCGAAACCATCCGCGGCTGGATCACGGCGCTGAGCGGCGTGGACGTGTTCGCCGCCGAAATCTACTTCCTGTCCAAGCTGCCGGCCGACCCGGACCCGGTGGAGGTGGTGGCCGTGCTGGCCATGGGCCTGGCGCTGTCGTTCCTGGCCACGCTGTACCCCTCGTGGCGGGCGGCGCGGCTCGATCCGGCGGAGGCGCTGCGGTATGAGTGACGCGCCTCCCGTGGTCATGGAACTGCGGTCCATCCAGCGCACCTACCACCAGGGGCGCACGGCGCTGCACGTGCTGCGCGGCGCCGACCTGGCCATCCACCGGGGCGAGATCGTGGCCCTGGTGGGGCCGTCGGGGGCCGGCAAGTCCACCCTGCTGCACGTGGCCGGCCTGCTGGAGCGGCCCGATGGCGGCCAGGTGCTGTACGGCGGCACCGACTGCGCGGACCTGGGCGACGACGCCCGCACCCTGCTGCGCCGCGACCGCCTGGGCTTCGTCTACCAGTACCACCACCTGCTGCCGGAATTTTCGGCCCGCGAGAACATCGTGGTGCCGCAGATCATCGCCGGCCTGAAGAAGGGCGAGGCCCGGGCCCGGGCCGACGAGCTGCTGGGCTTTCTGGGCCTGACCCAGCGGGCCGACCATCGCCCGGCGCGGCTTTCGGGCGGCGAGCAGCAGCGCATCGCCATCGCCCGCGCCCTGGCCAACGCGCCGGACCTGCTTTTGGCCGACGAGCCCACGGGCAACCTGGACCCGGCCACGGCCGACGACGTGTTCGATCTGATGTTGAAGCTGGCCCGGGGCGCCGGCCTGGCGGCCCTGATCGCCACCCACAACCCGGGCCTGGCCGCCCGCATGGACCGGGTGGTGCGGCTGGAGGAGGGGATTCTGATCCCCGGTTGAAAGGCGCTCCTCCGCCCCCTCGCGTGGGGCGACAATACTTCGAGACGCGCCTGCGGCGCTCCTCAGCATGAGGGCGTAGCATATTGGAAAGCCTCCCCCTGAATATGAGGGCATAACGTATTGAAAAACCTCACCCTGAGGAGCCCGCGTGAGCGGGCGTCTCGAAGGGTTGGTGCCGCCTGGCGCGGTCTTTCGGGAAGTGGCCAACCCTGTGGAAAGCGGGGAAAAAACCCATCTGTTTGGACCCGTCTCCCCATGGCATCCTGACCCCATGCCTCACGCCGGATTCGTCCATCTGCGGGTCCATACCGCCTATTCCCTGTCCGAGGGGGCCATCCCGGTCAAGTCCCTGGTGTCCCTGGCCGCCAAGGCCGACATGCCGGCCGTGGCCATGACCGACACCAACAACATGTTCGGCGCCCTGGAATTCTCGGGCGTGGCGTCCGGCGCCGGGGTGCAGCCCATCATCGGCTGCCAGCTCAACGTCACCCCCACGCGGCGCGAGCAGGCCGGGCCCGGCCGCCCGGTCACCGCCCCCATGCCCGACCACCTGGTGCTGCTGGCCCAGAACCCCGACGGCTACGGCAACCTGCTGAAGCTGCTGCGCATCGCCTACATGGATTCCGAGGATGCCTCGGAACCCCAGGTGTCGCTGGCCGACGTGGAGGCCCACGCCGACGGCCTGATTGCCCTGACCGGCGGGCCGGAAGGGCCCGTGGGGCGGCTGCTGGCGGCGGGGCAGGGGTACGCCGCCGAGGCGGTGCTGGACCGCCTGGCCGCCGCCTTCCCGGGCCGGCTCTATGTGGAACTCATGCGCCACGGGCTGGATGTGGAAAAGCGCATCGAGCCCCTGCTGCTGGACCTGGCCTACGCCAAGGACCTGCCCCTGGTGGCCACCAACGAGGCCTTCTTCCCCGACCGCGCCATGTACGAGGCCCACGACGCCCTGCTGTGCATCGCCCAGGGCGCCTACGTGGCCCAGGACGAGCGCCGCCGCCTGACGCCCGAGCACGGCTTCAAGTCGGCCGAGGAAATGCGGGCCCTGTTCGCCGACCTGCCCGAGGCCGTGGACAACACCATCGTCATCGCCCGGCGCTGCGCCTTCATGGTGGAAAAGATCAACCCCCTGCTGCCGCGCATGGCCGACGAGGACAGCGGCCTGAGCGAGCCCGACATGCTGCGCGACCTGGCCCGCCAGGGCCTGGAGGACCGCCTGGAGACCCAGGTGTTCACCGCCGACATGGACGCGGCGGCCCGCGAGGCGGCGGCCCGGCCCTATCGCGAGCGCCTGGATTACGAACTGGGCGTGATCATCGACATGGGGTTCGCCGGCTATTTCCTGATCGTCGCCGACTTCATCCAATGGTCCAAGGACCACGCCATTCCCGTGGGGCCGGGGCGCGGCTCGGGCGCCGGCTCGGTGGTCGCCTGGTCGCTGACCATCACCGACCTGGACCCGCTGCGGTTCGGCCTGCTGTTCGAGCGGTTCCTGAACCCCGAGCGCGTGTCCATGCCCGACTTCGACATCGACTTCTGCCAGGACCGCCGCGACGAGGTGATCCACTACGTGCAGGAGAAGTACGGCCGCGACAAGGTGGCGCAGATCATCACCTTCGGCAAGCTGCAGGCCCGGGCCGTGCTGCGCGACGTGGGCCGGGTGCTGGAAATGCCCTACGGCTTCATCGACAAGATCTGCAAGATGGTGCCCAACAACCCGGCCAACCCGGTGACCCTCAGCCAGGCCATCGAGACGGAACCGGACCTGAAGCGCCTGATCCAGGAGGATGAAGGCGTCGCCCGGCTGACGGAGCTGGCCCTGAAGCTGGAAGGCCTGTTCCGCCATGCCTCCACCCACGCCGCCGGGGTGGTGATCTGCGACCGGCCCCTGGACCAGTTGATTCCGCTGTACCGCGATCCGCGATCGGACATGCCGGTGACGGGCTTCAACATGAAGTACGTGGAATCGGCCGGCCTGGTGAAGTTCGACTTCCTGGGCCTGAAGACCCTGACGGTGCTGCAGACGGCCGTGGAACTGATCGCCGAAAGCGGCGTGACGGTGGACCTGTCCACCATTCCGCTCGACGATCCGAAAACCTTCCAGATGCTCAGCCGGGCCGAGACCCAGGGCGTGTTCCAGCTGGAAAGCGCCGGCATGCGCGACGTGCTGGTGAAGCTGAAGCCCGACACCTTCGAGGATATCATTGCCGTGGTGGCCCTCTACCGCCCGGGCCCCATGGACAACATCCCCAGCTACATCCGCCGCAAGCACGGCGAGGAGGAGGCCGACTACCTGTACCCGACCCTGGAAGGGATCCTGAAGGAGACCTTCGGCATCATGATCTACCAGGAACAGGTCATGCAGATCGCCCAGGAACTGTCGGGCTACTCCCTGGGCGGCGCCGACCTGCTGCGCCGGGCCATGGGCAAGAAGATCAAGGAGGAGATGGACCAGCAGCGCCAGATCTTCGTCGATGGCGCGGCGTCCAAGGGCGTGCCCAAGTCCAAGGCCTCGGAAATCTTCGACCAGGTGAACAAGTTCGCCGGCTACGGCTTCAACAAGTCCCACGCCGCCGCCTACGCCCTGGTGGCCTACCAGACGGCCTATCTGAAGGCCAATTTCCCGGTGGAGTTCCTGGCCGCCTCCATGACCCTGGACATGGCCAACACCGACAAGCTGAACGGCTTCCGCCAGGAACTGTCGCGCCTGGGCATCCCGGTGCTGCCGCCGGACGTGAACCAGTCGGACGTCACCTTCTCGGTGGACCGGGACGGCGACGGCCGGGCCGTGGGCGTGCGCTATGCCCTGGCGGCGGTGAAGAACATCGGCGCCGCGGCCATGCGGGCCCTGGTGGAGGAGCGCGCGGCCCAGGGCCCGTTCACCGACCTGGCCGACGTGGTGGACCGCCTGGACCCCCACCTGATCAACAAGCGCCAGTTGGAGAACCTGGCCCGGGCCGGGGCCTTCGACGGCCTGAACCCCAACCGCCGCCAGGTCTACGAGGGCGCCGAGACCCTGATGCGCCACGCCCACGCCGCCACGGCGGACCGCAACAGCAACCAGATCGGCCTGTTCGGCGGCGAGGCCGCCCCGGCCCGCGCCGTGGACCTGCCCCGGGTGCCCGACTGGCCGCCCATGGAGCGCCTGCGCGAGGAATTCGACGCCATCGGCTTCTACCTGTCGGCCCACCCGCTCGACGCCTTCGGCCGCAGCCTGGAACGGCTGGAGGTGCAGTCGGTGGCGGCGATCCTGGAAAAGGGGCGGTCGGGCCCCGTGAACATGGCCGGTACGGTGATCGGCAAGAAGGAGCGCATCTCGCAGAAGGGCAACCGCTTCGCCTTCGTGCAGATGTCCGATTCCTCGGGCATGTTTGAGGTGACGGTGTTTTCCGAACTGCTGAGCGCCGCCGGCGAGGCCCTGACCGTGGGCAATTCCCTGTTCGTGCGCGCCGCCGCCCAGTTCGAGGGCGAAAGCCTGCGCCTGACGGCCCAGTCCATGGAACCCCTGGACCGGGTGGCGGCGCGCTCCGCCGCCGGCCTGCAGGTGGTGCTGGACCACGCCGAGCCCCTGGCCGAAATCCGCGACGCCCTGGCCCGGGAAGGGCGCCCGGGGCGCGGCCGGGTGCACATCGAGGCCCGCATCAACGGCCACCTGATCGACGTGAAGCTGCGGGAAACCTACGACATCACGCCGACGTTGCTGAACGCGCTGCACAACATTCCCGGCCTGGCCGACGTGCGCGAGGTCTAGGCGGGACCGACAGGAGGAGGGACCCCATGACCCATCCCACCGTTTCCCTGACCACCGCCGCCGGCACCCCCGTCAAGCGCCTGGGCTATGGCGCCATGGTGCTGGAAGGCTATTACGGCGCCTTCGAGGACGCCCAGGCCGACGCCGTCCTGGGCCGGGCCGTGGACCGGGGCCTGATGATCGACACCGCCGACGCCTACGGCAACGGCCACAACGAGACCCTGGTGGCCGGGGCCATCGCCGGGCGCCGCCAGGCGGCCTACGTGGCCACCAAGTTCGGCATCGTGTTCGACCCCGACGGCACCGGCACGGATCTGCCCACGGGCTGGGGTTTCTCGTTGAAGATCAACGGGACGCCGGCCTACGTTGACCAATGCGTCGAGGCCAGCCTGGGCCGCCTGGGCACCGACTACATCGACCTCTGGTACGCCCACTACCCGGACCCCCAGGTGCCCATCGAGGAGACGGTGGGGGCCATGGCCCGGGCCGTGGAAGCGGGCAAGGTGCGCCACCTGGGCCTGAGCAACGTGACGGCCGAACAGGTGCGCCGGGCCCAGGCCGTGCACCCCATCGCCGCCGTGCAGTACGAATATTCCCTGTGGCGGCGCGAGGCGGAAACGGACCTGCTGCCCACCCTCCGCGACCTGGGGGTGGCCCTGGTGGCCTGGTCGCCCCTGGGCGCCGGGTTCCTGACCGGCACCGTGGACAGTCTGCCGGAGGGCGACTTCCGCCACGTGAACCCGCGCTTCACTGGCGACAACCTGGCCGCCAACCTGGACCGTTTCGCCCCCCTGCGGGACCTGGCCGCCGGCCTGTCCATCACCCCGGCGCAACTGGCCCTGGCCTGGCTGCTGCACCAGGGCGGCGACATCTACCCCATCCCCGGCACCCGCAAGGCGGCCCGCGTCGACGAGAACCTGGCCGCCGCTGCCGTCACCTTGCCGGCCGACGTGCTGGCGCAGATCAACGTGCTGATGGCCCCGGGCACGGCCCGGGGGGCGACGTTGATGTAGGTGCGATCAGTTCAGCGACGCCAACAGCGCCCGGGCCTGGCTCTCGCAGCCCTGGTCGGCCATCCAGGCGGCCTTGTGGGCGTCCGAGGGCAGGCCGTCGGGCACCAGGCGGATGGTCACCTTGGCGGCGTTCATGCCGCCGGAAACCCGCAGCAGGTAGTCGGCCCCGTCATCCAGGGCCAGGCGGTCGGGCCAGGCGGCCGTGGTGGCGCCCGGGGCCCAGGACACGTTGGCCGAACCGCCGCCGCTGCCCATGCCGCCGGTGGCCTTGATCTTCAGGGTCACGGCCTTGGCCGGCGCCTTGGACATCCACAGCTTGGGCGCCGAGCCGGCCATGGCGCACTGGGCGCCGCTGCGGTCCACGTCGATGGCCCAGGGGCTGGGCGGGTTGCCGGTCTGGATGGCGGCGCGCATGGCGCCCAGGGCCGTGGCGTCGGACCCGGCCGAACCCACCAGGTGCGACAGGGTGGCGATCAGCTTGCTGCCGCCGGCGGCGCCCTTGGGGGCCTCGGGGGCGCCCTGGTAGGGGCCGGTCAGGGTCACGGGCGTGCCGTCCTGGCCGATCAGGGTCACCGAGGCGCCAGCCGGCACGGTCAGGCTCTGGCCCGGTTCCACCACCAGGCCCGGGGCGATCCCCGGGGCCGCGGACTCGATGACCACGAACTGGGCCAGGGCGGCGGGCAGGCCAAGGGCCAGGGTGAACAGGGCTGCCAACAGGGTCACGCGGATCATTTGGACCTCATCACAATGGTCGTGCCGGTGTCACCCGACGTCAGGCGGTCGATGTGCATGGCCGACAGCATATCATCGGGATGGCGCGCCACCAATTCCCGGAACCGTGATAGGGCGCCTTCGGGGTCGGATTCCAGCCGGTCATAGGCCTCGCGGTAGGCCGCCACCTGTTCTTGCGGCAGGTGGGCCACCGGTTCCATCACCTGCAGGCCTTCGGTCTTGCCCTTCAGGATCACCGCGCCGATGGGCCGGAACGGCATGTCCGGGCACTGGCCGGCGGTGGCGATGCTGGCGCACACCATGGTGCCGAAGAACTTGTTGGCGCTTTCCAGGCGCGCCGCCGTGTTGATGGCGTCGCCGTGGGCCGTATAGTCGAAGAACGGCCCGCCGCCGAAGTTGCCCACCACCGCCGGGCCCGAATGCACGCCGATGCGGGTGCCGCCGAAATCCACCCCCTGGGCCTGCTGGTCGGCCACGTAGCGCCGGGCGAAGGCGTCCAGGTCCATGGCGCAGGCCATGGCCCGCCGGGCGTGGTCGGGCTGGTCGCCGGGGGCGCCGAAGATCACGTGCAGCGCGTCGCCGACGATCTTGTCCATGGTGCCGCCGTGGTCGAACACGATGCGGCACATGCCTTCCAGATAGGCGTTCAGGCGCGGCAGCATGTCCTCGGGGTCGGCCTTCTCGATCAGGCTGGTGAAGCCCGCCAGGTCGCTGAACACGAAGGTCAGCTCGCGGCGCTCGCCGCCCAGGCGCAGGCGCGCCGGGTTCTGCACCAGGTCGTCCACCACGGTGGGCGAGGTGAACTGGGAAAAGGCGGCGCGGATGAACGCCTTCTGGTGGCGTTCGCGGCGCCCCAGCCAGGCCAGCCCGGCGCCCGAGGCCGCCAGCAGGGCCAGGCTGGGCCCCACCAGGGGCAGCATCAGGCCCGAGGCGCCGTACAGGTAGAAGCCGCCGACCCAGCAGCCGACGGCGGCCACGGCGGTGAGCACGACCTTCAGCACGGCCGGCAGGTTCAGGGCCGACAGGGCCAGGCCCAGGCCGGCCGTCACCAGCAGGGCCAGGACCTCCCACAACGGCGGCGTTTCGGGGGCGTGGCGTCCGTCCAGGATCTGGGCCACGGCGTGGGCGTGGATGACCACGCCGGGGATGCCGTTGGCCGGGGCCCGGTTGGTGGCGATGGCCGGGGTCTTGTGGCGGTCCTCCTGGGCCAGTTCGGCGCCGATCAGCACGATCTTGTCCTTCAGCCAGGCATCGGGCAGGAAGGCCAGGGTGTGGGCGGGAAAGGCGCGGAAGGCCCGGTTGCCGTCGGGCGGCGGGGCGCGGTAGGCGATGGGCATCTCGGCGGCCCGGTCGGGCACGGTCTGGCCCGCCGCCCGGGCGATGGCCCAGGCGAAGCCGGGCATCCAGGCGCCGTCGCGGGGGGCGCCGGGGAACACGCGGCGCACCACCCCGTCGCCCCCGTCGGTCACGATGTTGACCAGCCCGTGCCCGGCGGTGCGGGTGTGTTCGGCCAGGTAGGCGGCCTGGGCCGGGGTCAGGCCGTCCTCGGTGCCGGCCCAGGCCGTCACCACGGGGGTGTGCATGGCGGCCAGGCGGTCGAAGAAGGCCTTGTCCTTTTCCGGCTCGGTGGGCTGGTCGAACAGGATGTCCATGGCCACGGCCCGGGCCCCGGCCTTGTCCAGGCGGTCCAGCACCCCGGCCAGGAAGGCCCGGTCCAGGGGCGCCCGGTAGGGCAGCCTGGCCAGGGTACCCTCGGTGATGGTGGCGATGACGATGTCCGGATGCTGGGGCTCGGGCCGGGACAGGCCGGCCAGGCGCATGTCGCGGGTGCGCATTTCGGCCGAGTCGAGAAGGGGGAGGTTGCGGGGCAGCAGCCAGCCCAGGGCCATGGCCCCGGCCAGGATCAGCACCGCGCCGAACCAGACCTTCGAGGCCGCCGCCCGCTTCGCGTGTATCTGCGCCTGTTCGGACAATCGACGGCCCGCCCCCAATATGCTCCGGTGGTGGAGTGTTGGTAGCACGGGCCGGCGGCACGTCAAAGGCCGCTCGATCACCGCCGATGCCGGCCGGCGGCGGCCGTCATCAAGGCGACACTTGATTTTCCGGGGCAGGGGGGATATTGATCCGCCCCTAACCACGCACGCGGGTGTGCGGCCATCGGTGCAAATTCACCGGCCGGTCGCTCCGGTGTTCGGGACTTCGGCCCCGGACGAGCCCGCGGAGGATGAACCGGAAAAGGATACGACAATGGCGCTGCCCACCTTTACCATGCGCCAGCTCCTGGAAGCTGGCGTGCACTTCGGCCACAACACCCGCCGCTGGAACCCCCGCATGGAGCCCTTCCTGTTCGGGTCCCGCAACGGTATTCACATCATCGACCTGCAGCAGACCGCCCCGATGCTCTATCGGGCCATGCAGGCCGTGCGCGACATCACCGCCGGTGGCGGCCGCGTGCTGTTCGTCGGCACCAAGCGCCAGGCCAGCAACCCCATCGCCGAGGCCGCCAGGCGCTGCGGCCAGCATTACGTGAACCATCGCTGGCTGGGCGGCATGATGACCAACTGGCGCACCATCTCGAACTCCATCAAGCGGCTGCGCGACGTCGAGGTCCGCCTGCAGGAGGAGAACACGGGCCTGACCAAGAAGGAGCTGCTGCAGCTGACCCGCGAGCGGGACAAGCTGGAACGCGCCCTGGGCGGCATCAAGGAGATGGGCGGCCTGCCGGACATCCTGTTCGTCATCGACACCAACAAGGAAGGCATCGCCATCGCCGAGGCCAACAAGCTGAACATCCCCGTGGCCGCGGTGATCGACAGCAATTCCAGCCCCGAGGGCATCACCTATCCCATCCCCGGCAACGACGACGCCATCCGCGCGGTCAACATGTACTGCGACCTGATGTCCGGCGCCGTGCTGGACGGCATCCAGGCCGAGATGACCGCCACCGGCGTTGACGTGGGCGAGGCCGAGGAAGCCCCGGCCGAGGACCTGCCCGAGGTGGTCGAGGCCGCCGCGGTCGAGGAAGCCCCCGCCGAGATGGTGGCCGAGGCGGCCCCCGAGGCGGCTCCCGAAGCGGCCGGCGAGGGCGAAACCGTCCAGGCCTGACGGCCGGGAACGGGGCCGGGCGACCGGCCCCACGCGGATTGGAACGGGGCGGCAGGGGCCGTCCCGGTTCCCCCTTTTTTTGAGACACACGACGGATTGAGAGCGAGGAAGACAATGGCCCAGATCACCGCCGCCCTGGTCAAGGACCTGCGCGAGAAAACCGGTGCCGGCATGATGGACTGCAAG
>JAGREA010000012.1 GCA_020446745.1 Rhodobacterales bacterium
CGCGGCCGCCGTCGGCCTGGGCCCGGGCGATGCGGCCCAGGGCCTCGGCCCGCATGGAGGTCACGGGGATGGACCGGGCGGTGGCCAGGGCGGCGGCGTCGCGGCCGCTTTCCGCCTGCACGGCGGCCAGGGTACGCAGCGCCGTCAGGACCACCCGGGGGTCGGCCACGCGGCGCAGGCTGTCGCGCGCCGCGCCGTCCTGGCCCAGGCGCGCCTGCACGGCCATCACCTCGCCCAGCACCCAGTCGCGCATCTCGTCCTTGGGCACCCGCTGGGACTCGGCCAGGGCGTCGTCCAGCAGGCAGGCCACGGTGGGCGCCGCCCGGCACGGGGCGAAGCCCTGGGCCCGCGTGGCCAGGGGCGTCTGGGGCGGGCCCAGCAGGTCGCGGGTGGCGTCGCCGCCGGCCAGGGCGGCCCGGGCCTTAGCCCGGTTGGTGCGCCGGGCCTCTTCCAGCCGGTTCATCAGGTTCAGGGCCCCGGCCGTGGTGTCCAGGTGGTCGGCCAGCGAGCGCGTGGCCCGGCCGTCCACGGCCAGGCCGGCGCGGCGCTGGAAGGCGCGGATGGCGTCGATCACGGCGGCCGACAGGTGGCCGTCCGACGGTCCCTGGTACAGCCCCTCGCGGGCCAGGGACCGCTGGATGCGCACCACCAGGGCGCGGGACGGGGCGGCTTCCTCCAGCCCGGGGCGGTCGGGCTCGGGCAGGCTGCGGGCGGCCCCGGCGGGATCGGCCGCCAGGATGGCCAGCAGCACCAGGGCCACGGCCTTGCCAGACCGGCAGCGCCCGACACAGAATGACGGCGCACCGGCGGGGCGTATCTGGTAAGGCAGGGGCATGGCCGTCTACACCGAGGTTTCGGATTCCGATCTTGCCGCCTTCGTCGCGCGATACCCGGTGGGCGAGGTCCTGGCCTGCAAGGGCATCGCCGAGGGCGTGGAGAACTCCAACTACCTTCTGACGACGGAGACCGGCCTATATATCCTGACGTTGTATGAGAAAAGGGTAAAGGAATCGGACCTTCCGTTCTTCCTGGGCCTGATGGACCACCTGGCGGCCCGGGGCCTGCCCTGCGCCACCCCGGTGAAGGATGCCGACGGCCGGGCCCTGAACCGCCTGTGCGGCCGCCCGGCGGCCCTGGTCACCTTCCTGGCGGGCCTGTGGCCCCGGCGCGTGCAGCCCGGCCACTGCGCCGAGCTGGGCGGCGCCCTGGCGCGGATGCACAAGGCCGGGACCGACTTTCCCCTGACCCGGCCCAACGACCTGTCCCTTGCCGGTTGGCGCGACCTGGCCCAACGCACCGCCGACCGGGCCGACGAGGTGATGCCCGGTCTGGCCGCCGGCCTGGCGGCCGAGCTGGATTTCCTGCAGGCCCACTGGCCGGCCGACCTGCCCACCGGCGTGATCCATGCCGACCTGTTTCCCGACAACGTGTTCTTCCGCCAGGACAAGCTTTCGGGGCTGATCGACTTCTACTTCGCCTGCACCGACATCATCGCCTATGACGTGGCCGTGTGCCTGAACGCCTGGTGCTTCGAGCCCGACGGCGCCTTCAACATCACCAAGGCGCGGCGCCTGCTCATGGCCTACCGCCGCGAGCGGGCCTTTTCCGATGCCGAGCTGGCGGCCCTGCCCACGGTGGCCCGGGGCGCCTCCATCCGGTTTCTCTTGACGCGCCTGTACGATTGGCTGCATACGCCGGCCGACGCCCTGGTCACCCGCAAGGACCCGCTGGAATACTGGAACAAGCTTGCGTTCCACCAGCGCGTCGACAGCCCCGCCGCCTACGGACTCGACTGATTTCCATGCCCCGATCCAGAAAATCCGGCGCCGTGTCCAGCAACACGGTCGCGGCCTTCACCGACGGCGCCTGTTCCGGCAATCCGGGCCCCGGTGGCTGGGGCGTGGTGCTGCGCTGGCGCGGCCACGAGAAGGAGCTGTCGGGCGGCGAGGACCTGACCACCAACAACCGCATGGAGCTGATGGCCGCCATCCAGGCCCTGGAAAGCCTGAAGCGCGACATGGCGGTGGAGGTGTTCACCGACAGCACCTACCTGCGCGACGGCATCACCCGGTGGATCCACGCCTGGAAGGCCAACAACTGGCGCACGGCGGCCAAGAAGCCGGTGAAGAACGTGGACCTGTGGCAGCGCCTGGACGACGCCATCGGCGGCCACGCCGTGACCTGGACCTGGGTCAATGGCCACGCCGGCCACCCCGAGAACG
>JAGREA010000143.1 GCA_020446745.1 Rhodobacterales bacterium
CCCCGCCCAGCACGAAGGCCAGCACGTAGCCGGGGGTGGAAAACGGCCGTTCGGCCGGCGCCCGGCCCACGGCCACCACCCCGGCCAGCAGGCACAGGGCATCGCCGGTGGCGTTCATCAGGCCGGCCACCCCCGTGTTCACCATGGCCTGGGCGGACGACAGGTCGGCATAGACCCAGGTGTTGCCCAGCAGGGCGCCCAGGAACACGCCGGGCCAGATCCAGGCCCCGCGGATCAGCCCCCAGGCCAGCATCAGGCCCGACGGCAGCCACACGGGCGCCACGGTGCCCGGCGGCAGGGCCAGGGCGTGGCTCAACTGGGCGGTGACGGCATAGACCAGGCCGGCGACGAAGACCTCGGTCCAGGCGGCGCCGGTCTTGGGGAACCAGGCTGTCTTGGGAATCCAGGCGGGGCCCTTCCGTCCTGGTCCCCGGATGTCTCGACTCACGGTCATCCGGTCGCAGTCCGCGGTGGCCGCCGACCAGGACCATATGCCCTCAGGCCCGATCGGCGTAGGGTACCCCCAAGGGCTCCATTATACGGCATTTCGTCCGGGGAAAGGACCCGGTTAAGCACAAAATCGTATTTCAGGTGTGTTTCCGCCCCGTTTCCCGTTTTATTCGCGGGCCATGGCGCGGCGCCAGCGGTCCAGGAAGACGCGGCGCTTCAGGCGGTCCAGGTAGACCAGCAGGCCGGGCCCCAGGTGGATGGGAATCAGCGGCCCCTGGGCCGCGGCCCGCAGGCCGGCGGCCGTGGACTGGCCCACGATGTCCTCGCGGAAGGCGTACAGTGAGGCCGGGCCGGCGATCAGCGTCTGGCCGCGCCGCGACACCAGGAAATCGATGAACCGCCCCGCCGCCTGGGGCTGGCGGGCGTCGCGCGCCACCACGGCGATGCGCGACATGACCAGGCAGTAGTCCCGGGGGATGGTGATGGCCAGGTCCGGGTTGTCGCGCACCCGCGCCTTGGCATAGGAGCCCAGCACGTTGTAGGCCAGCAGGGCCTCGCCCGAGGCCACCTTGTCGATCATGGCGGCCGAACTGGTTTCCAGGGCCACCTCCATGTCGCCCAGGCTGCGGGCCAGGTACCAGAAGTCCTCGGACCGGATGGCGTCCTGGGTGCCGAACAGGAAGCCCAGGCCGCTGCGCTCGGGATCATAGGTGACCACCCGGTGGCGCAGGTAGCCCACGTCGAAGGTCAGGTGGCGGGCCAGCTCGAACCGGGTGGTGACCTCGGCCAGCTTGGGGGCCAGGGCCTTGTTGTAGAGCATCACCGCCGGCTCGTAGGTGAAGCCGAAGGCCTCGTTGCGCCAGTTGGCCCAGGGCGGCAGGGAATCGGTGGCGGCCGAGGCATGGGCCCGGGCGTAGCCGTCGTTGACCAGCTTCACCTGCAGGTCCATGGCCGAGCTGAGCAGCAGGTCGGCGCCGGGGCGTCCGCCGTCCATGTCGGCCCGGGCCCGGTGGTACAGGTCCAGGGTGTCCAGTTCGTGGTAGGCCACGGCGTCGCCGGGGTTTTCCGCCTGGTAGGCGGCGATGAGCTGCACCATGCGGTCCATGTCGGCGGAACTGTAGATGGTCAGCACCCGTTCCGGCACGCCCTTGGCGTCGAAGGTGTACAGCTCGGCCTCAGCCGCCGGCACCGCCGCCAGCAGCAGGCCGCACACCAGGACCAGCCGGCGCATCATGGCGCGTCCTCCGCCACCGGCGCGGCGGCGGCCGGAAACCGCACCCGCACCCTCAGGCCGCCGCCGGGGGCGTCCTCCAGGCGCAGCACGGCGCCGTGGGCCTGGGCGA
>JAGREA010000144.1 GCA_020446745.1 Rhodobacterales bacterium
GACCTCGAACCAGTCCACCCGGGCGGCGGACTCCGGGTCGTCCTCCAGGACGTCCTGGTAGTGCTGGGGCCTGAGTCCAAGACCGAAGCCCAGGCCCCTGTCGGTGTCGGTCGCCACGCCGTGGTTCAGCGCCATGGATGGTCCCCCTTCAACGCACGAAGGGGGGACCGGCACGGGCCGGTCCCCCAAACTCGGTTCCGCGCGGGGCGCGGATTCTGATCTTAGGATTCGACCTTACCGCCGGCCGCTTCGCAAGAGGCCTTGTCGTCGGTCATGGTGAAGCCCTGGCCCTTGCAGGCGTTCTGGCCCTTGCACGAGCTGCTGGCGGTCTTGCAGGCGCTGTGGCCCTTGCAGCTGTTGCCGCCGACGCACTTGACGCTGTCGGCCTGGGCGGTGCCCGAGGAGGCGACGAGCATGGGGGCGGCCATGAACAGCGCGGCGGCGGTGGCGGCGATGACGGTACCGGTGGTCTTGGATTTCATCGGATATTTTCCCAATCAGTAAGGTTTTGGTTTCGGTTTCAAATCGCGCCGTCGCTGGCGCCGTGGTGTGGATGCAATCTTGTCGCAGTCGCCTTTCACGTACGAATCACGTTTCGTTGAGGGTTGTGTGACCGCACCACAACCATCGTGATCCTCTCCGGATTCGATCGATTGTTGCCCGTCCGCCCGCCACGGGCGGGAGATGGATAAAATTTTACGTAAATACCAATCAAAATAAAAACAAATATAAAAATATAAAATACGCTACGAATATAGTGGCAAATAAGGTTTTTGCTTCATTTGCGGTGATTATTTATTCTGTTGATCACCGGATTGTATGCACAAAGATTTCCGTGATCACGGTCCGGTGTTGATGGACACGATGCGAGACCGACCATGCGCGACACGGATACGTTCCTGACCTCCCTGGATGACGCGGACCTGGCCAGCCTGGTTTCGGTGCTGGACGACCCCGTTGACCGCACGCCCGTGGATGTTTCCGGGGACGACCCCGTGAACGGCCTGCCCGAGGACATGCTGGCCGACCTGTCCGTCGACGACTCCGACCTGCCTCCGGATTCCCGCGATCCCGCGGCCCCGACCGGCGACTCCCCGGCCGGCCTTGCGTCCATCGGCCTTGGCGCCCCCGATCTCGCGTTCGACCTTTCCCTGGATCCCACCCTGGATCCCGCCCTGGATCCCGCCCTGGATCCCGCTGGGGACCCGGGGAACGGCCCGGCGGCCGAATCCGGCCCCCTGGGCCCGTCGCCCCTGGCCTTCGGCGCGGCCGACGGCGCCTTTGCCGAAGGTGATGACGGCGACGTGAGCGGCTATGGCGGCGATCCCTACGATTTCGGCCTCCGGGTTGGCCCCTCGGCCGGCGGCGATTCGGGCCCGGTGGGCCCGTCCGGTCCCGGCGGCGGCACCCACGGGGATGATGCCGGCATGGACCCGGTGCAGGAATACCTGGCCGCCCTGGGCGACGACGGCACATCCGATTCCGACAATTCTGGCGGCGGTGCGGGCGGCGGCGGTGGCGGTGGTGGTGGTGGCGGGGGCAACCCCGGCGAGACCATCACCGGCACCGCCGACGACGATTCCCTGTCGGGCGGCACCGGCGACGACACCATTTCCGCCCTGGACGGCAACGATTCGGCCTGGGGCAACGACGGCAACGACACCATCGACGGCGGCGCCGGCGACGACTACCTGAACGGCGGATCCGACGACGACCTGCTGCGCGGCGGCGACGGCAACGACAACATCAACGGCTGGCTGGGCGACGACACCCTGTACGGCGGCGACGGCGACGACGACCTGAATGGTCTGAACGGCGACGACATCGTGTACGGCGAGGCCGGCAACGACAACCTGGAAGGCTCCAGCGGCGTCGACAGCCTGTATGGCGGCGACGGCAACGACACCCTGGACGGCGGCAGCGGCGCCGACCTGCTGGACGGCGGCAGCGGCGACGACGAACTGGCCGGCGGCAATGACAACGACGTGCTGCTGGGCGGCGCCGGCAACGACACCCTGGACGGCGGCGACGACGCCGACACCCTGACCGGCGGGTCCGGCGACGACACCCTGGAAGGGGGCGAGGGCGACGACCTGTTCGTGTTCGGCGGCGAGGCCCTGACCGACGACGACGTGATCACCGATACCGACGGCCTGGACGCCATCCGCTTCGATGCCGGCATCTCGGCCGGCAACGTGACCGCCATCGGGCAGGACGGCGACGACCTGGTGTTCACCTTCTCGGCCGGCGGCTCGCTGCGCGTGGTCGATTTCTACGACGGCAAGCCCATCGAGAACCTGATCTTCGGCGGCGACACCTATTCCCTGTCCTACGACTTCTCCACCCCCGTCAGCCTGTCGGACTTCATCGGCGGCGCGGCCGAGGCCGTGACCCTGACCGGCACCGACGGCGCCGACACCCTGACCGGCGGCGCCGGCAACGACGTGATCACCGGCGAGGCCGGCGACGACCTGCTCACCGGCAACGCCGGCAACGACCAGATCGACGGCGGCGACGGGGCCGACAGCCTGCTGGGCGGCGACGGCGCCGACACCTTGACCGGCGGCGCCGGGGCCGACGACATCGACGGCGGCGCGGGTGTAGACCTGATCTACGGTGGCACCGAATCCGACACCATCGACGGCGGCGCCGGCGACGACGAGATCTACGGCGACATCGACGGCTATACCTCGGCCGCCGGCGACGACGAACTGCACGGCGGCGACGGCGCCGACCGCCTGTACGGCGAGCGCGGCAACGACGTGATGTACGGCGATGCCGGCGACGACTACCTGAACGGCGGGTCCCACGACGACATCCTGTACGGCGGCGACGACAACGACGACCTGCGCGGCGAGGGCGGCAACGACACGCTCTACGGCGGCGCCGGCGACGACGAGCTGCGCGGCGGCACCGCCCTGGACACCCTGTATGGCGGCGACGGCGACGACACCCTGCAGGGCGACAGCAACGACGACATCCTGTACGGCGACGCCGGGGCCGACACCCTGGACGGCGGCTCGGGCGCCGACACCCTGGACGGTGGCTCGGGCAACGACGTGCTGGACGGCGGTCGCGACGACGACATCATCGACGGCGCCGACGGCGACGACATCCTGACCGGCGACGACGGCGACGACCTGTTCTTCATCCGCCGCGGCACCGGCCACGACACCATCACCGACTTCACCGCCCTGAGCGCCGGCGCGGCCTACTTGGACCGCATCGACCTGACCGAATTCGGCCTGTCCGGCTTCGGCGACCTGAGCATGGACGACAGCAGCGGCGACACCGTCATCGACCTGGGCGCCGGCGACAGCCTGACCCTGATCGGCGTCGGCATCGGCGACCTGCAGGCCAACGACTTCGTTTTCGAATAGGGCCCCCCGGGCCCGCAACCGGAGCAGACCCATGGAACAGACCCCAATGACCATGGCCCCCACCTCCCAGGACCTGACCGACGCGACCGGTGCCGTGAAACGCGCCTTCGTCACGGTGGGTCTGTTCAGCTTCGTGCTGAACCTGCTGGTGCTGGCCGTGCCCTTCTACATGATCCAGGTCTTCGACCGGGTGATGTCCAGCCACAGCCGCGACACCCTGGCGGTGCTCACCCTGGGCGCCGTGGTGGCCCTGGTGGCCATGGCGGCCCTGGACCTGGTGCGGGCCCGCATCCTGGTGCGCATGGGCCAGTGGCTCGATGCCCGCCTGGCCAGCCCGGTGTTCCGCGCCGCCCTGCATGGCGATGACGGTGGGCAGGGGGCCGCCGACCGGGTGCGCGACCTGGGCCGGGTGCGCGGGTTCCTGACCGGTACCGGCATCTTCGCCATCCTGGACGCCCCCTGGGTGCCCCTGTTCGTGGGCCTGATCTTCGTGCTGAATCCGGTGCTGGGCCTGGTGGCCCTGGCCGGCGCCGTGGCCCTGTTCGGCCTGGCCTACCTGAACGACCGCCTGACCCGCGAACCCCTGGCCCAGGCCACCCACGCGGCCCGCGGCGCCCTGGCCGTGGCCGGCCTGGTGGGCCGCCAGGCCGATACGGTGCGCGCCCTGGGCATGGAAACCGGCCTGGCCACCCGTTGGGCCCGCGACAACGCCCGGGCGTTGGACCTGCAGGCCCGGGCCAGCGACCGCGCCGGCCTGGTGGTCTCGGCCGCCCGCTTCCTGCGCCTGCTGCTGCAGGTGGGGCTGATGGGCCTGGCCGCGCTGCTGGTCATTTCCGGCCAGCTTTCCATCGGCGCCATGATCGCCGCCTCCATCATCCTGGGCCGGGCCCTGGCGCCCGTGGAACAGGCCATGGGCACCTGGCGCGGCCTGCAGGCCGCCCGCGCGGCCCACGACCGCCTGCGCCGCACGCTTGAGGGCGGCCGCTCGGCCAAGGCCATGGCCACGGTGCCCGATCCCCAGGGCCACCTGGACGTGGACGGCCTGGCCTTCCAGCCCGTGGCCGGCCACGACCCGGTGTTCCGCGGCGTCACCTTCGCCGTCGAACCCGGCAGCATCCTGGGCGTTACCGGTGCCTCGGGCGTCGGCAAGACCACCCTGGCCCGCATGCTGGTGGGCGCCCGCCGGCCCGACCACGGCACCGTGCGCCTGGACGGCGCCGACGTGGCCGCCTGGTCCGACGACGCCCTGGGCCCGCACGTGGGCTACCTGCCCCAGGATGTGGAACTGATCCCCGGCACGGTGCGCGACAACATCGCGCGGTTCACCGACGCCACCCCGGAAGCCGTGTTCTCGGCCGCCCGGGCGGCGGGCCTGCACGAGGCCATCCTGCGCCTGCCCCAGGGCTACGACACCCCCGTGGGCGGCAACCGCGACCTGCTGTCGGCCGGCATGCGCCAGCGCATCGCCCTGGCCCGGGCCCTATTCGGCAACCCCAGGTTCCTGGTGCTGGACGAGCCCTATTCCAACCTGGACGCCGACGGCGTGTCGGCCCTGACCTCGGCCATGGACGGCCTGAAGGCCAGCGGCGCCAGCATCGTCATCGTCGCCCACCGGCCCAGCATCCTGGCCCGCGCCGACCGCGTGCTGGTGCTGGAAGGGGGCCGCGCCCGCCTGGTGGAAAAGACCCGGCGCGCCGACCTGACCGTGCTGTCCGGCGGCGAGGACACGCCCCGCACCCAAAGCCCCGAACCGACCCCCACGCCCCGGTCCGCGCGCAAGGCCCGCGCCGGCCACCAGACGGAGGCCTGACCCCATGAAGACCCCAAACGCCATTACCCTTAAGGACATCCTGAGGACCCGTTTCGACGAGCTGACGGCGCGCTTCCGGCGCCCGAAGGCGGCGGACCCCATGCCGTCGCAGCACAGTGAGGACCAGCACCGGCAGAACGCTGAGCCGGCGGGCGTGGCGACGCCTTCACGGGCGGATCGTCCCGACCCTCTGCGGGCCGCGAAGGCGCTGCTCGCCCGCCTGCGCAGCGGGTCCGAGGACCGCACCTCCATCGAACGCCTGCGTGACCGGGTGTCCCTGCGCCGCAAGGACGCGGTGGACGGCCCCGCCAAGGCATCGACCAAGGTGAATGTTGAAGCCAAGGTGAAGCGCGCGCCCAAGGAAAAGGGGCCGTCGCTGGTCCAGCGCCTGCGGGCCCGCTTCCCGGCCGCCGCGAAGATTGGGGCGTCCAAGCCCAAGACCGCGCCCGCCGCCAAGCCCGCCCCCCAGGCCTCCGACGCCCTGCCGTCCCTGGCCGTGGCCCTGGCGGGCTGGCGGCGTGCCGGCTGGGTGGTGGTCGTCACCTTCGTGTGCGGCGGCACCCTGTGGGCGGCCACGGCCCAGTTGGATGGCGCCGTGGTGGCGCCCGGCATCGTCGGCGTGGAAAGCAACCGCAAGACCGTGCAGCACCTGGAAGGCGGCATCGTCAAGGAGATCCTGGTGCGCGAGGGCGACCGGGTGACCGCCGGCCAGGTCGTGGCCCGGTTCGACGACACCCAGCCCCGGGCCGTGCTGGAGGTCCTGGAGCAGAAATGGGCCGCCGCCCTGGCCCAGAAGTCGCGCCTGGAAGCCGAACGCGACGACCGCGACGACGTGGTGTTCCCCGACAACCTGCTGGAATTGGCCGACCGGCCCGAGATTTCGGCCCTGATGCTGGCCCAGGTGGACACCCACAAGGCCAACCGCGCCACCATCCGCAACCAGGAATCCATCCTGGGCGAGCGGGCCGACAAGTACCGCCGCGAGATCGGCGGCCTGCGGGCCCAGGTGACGGCGTCGGAACAGCAGCTGGCGCTGATCGAGGAGGAACTGGCCACCGTGGCGCAGCTGTTCCGCGAAGGCCTGACGCCCAAGTCCCGCATGCTGGCCCTGCAGCGCCGGGCGGCCGAGATCAACGGCAACATCGGCGAATACCGGGCCCGCATCGCCCGCGCCCAGGAAGGCATCGGCGAGGTCAACCTGCAGGTCACCCTGCCGCAGAGCCGCAGCCGGGCCAAGGTGACCGAGCAGCTGGACGGCATCATCGCCCGCCTGGCCGACCTGGACGACAAGATCCTGGCCGCCCGCGACGTGCTGTCGCGCACCGCCGTGCTGGCCCCCGCCAACGGCCGGGTGCTGGACCTGCGCGTGCACACGGCCGGCGCCGTGATGCAGCCCGGCGAACGGCTGCTGGACCTGGTGCCCGAAGGCGACCGCCTGGTGCTGGACGTGCGGGTGTCGCCCAAGGACATCGATACCGTCTACCAGGGCATGCCCGCCCGGGCCCGCATGAGTGCCTTCAACGCGCGCAGCGAGCCGCCCCTGACCGGCACCATCGTCACCGTGTCGGCCGACCGGGTGGTCGATCCCATCACCGGCCAGCCCTACTTCACGGCCCGCCTGGTGCCCGATACCGAAGACCAGGACTTCGACCTGAAGCGCCTGATGCCCGGCATGCAGGCCGAGGTCTACCTGGTCACCGGCGAACGGTCGGCCCTGGACTACATCCTGGAACCCGTCACCCGCACCCTGCGGCGCGCGGGCCGGGAGTCCTGACCGGCCCCCGAACCTGATCCGCCCGGTTCCACCGACCTGGAACCGACTTGCCGCCCACCCCGGTTTCGGGGTCGGGCGGCCTTTTTTTGTCCGCATAAGGGGTGATGTGGGAGTCGCCCAGGTTTACAGATTCAAAGCCGTTCCAGGGGTGCAACAAATTTAACACATTGAATTTGCGGAATTTGCCATCATTTGGCCCGATCCTTGCTTTTCCATCGGCGCGTGCTGTCGCACAACGGAAAAGGCAGTTGGATCATGTGGACGTGGCGGTGGATTCTGGTTCTGGCGGGCATCGGGGCGCTGATGCTGTCGTCGACGATGGTGAAAGCCCAGAGCCTGGCGGAATCCGACATCGAAAAGGAACTCCACTGCCTGGCTCTGAACGTCTACTGGGAAGCCCGGTCCGAACCCCCCGAGGGCCAGATGGCCGTGGCCGCCGTGACCCTGAACCGCATGCTGTCCGACAAGTTCCCCGATTCCATCTGCGAGGTGGTGACCCAGGGCGGGCAGGAGCGCAACAAGTGCCAGTTCTCGTGGTGGTGCGACGGCAAGAAGGACGACCCCACCGACGCCGAGGCCTGGGAAACGGCCCGCGTGGTGGCCTGGCTGAGCCTGCTGAAGGGCAGCTACGATCCCACCCGGGGGGCGCTGTACTACCACGCCGACTATGTGAAGCCGTCCTGGTCGCGGTCCATGCGCCGCACCACCCGCATCGGCAAGCACATCTACTACCTGCCGCGCCCGCGCCAGCTTTCGGTGCAGTTCATGCCCGTGAAGCCCGGCGGCAAGCCGCTGATGTGACACGGCGGCAAGCCGCTGATGTGACACGGCGGCAAGCCGCTGGTGTAACACGCCGGTAGCCCTGTCCATCGGGGCTTGTCGGGGTCATAATGGACCCACGACAGGCAGGGGACAGGGGAATCATGACCGAAACGCAGAAGCTTTCGCGGACCGACCGCCAGATCCTGCGCATCCTGCAGCGGGAAGGGCGGATCACCAACGTGGACCTGGCCGAACGCATCGGCATGTCGCCGTCGCCCTGCCTCAGGCGCCTCAAGCACCTGGAGACCAGCGGGGTGATCGCCGGCTATTCGGCCCGCATCGACCGCCGGGCCATCGGCCTGGGGGTGGAGGCCTTCGTGCAGGTGTCCATCGAGCGCCACACGGACGTGGAGGCCCGGGTATTCCGCCAGGCCGTGGAATCCTTTCCGGAAGTGGTGGCCTGCCATGCCATGACCGGGGCCATGGATTTCCTGTTAAGGGTGGTGGTGGCCGATCTGGACGCCTATGGTGCGTTCGCCATGGGCAAGCTGTTGAAGGTGCCGGGCGTGAAGGACGTCCACAGCAGCTTCGTCCTGGAGACCCTGAAGGACAGCCCCACGCTGCCCCTGGACCCGGAGTAGCCCCGCCATGGGCCTGTATCGCGCCCTGGTCCGTCCCGCCCTGTTCGGCCTGGATGCCGAAACCGCCCACACCCTGGCCATCCGCGGTGGCGCCGCCCTGGGCTGGGCCGGGCCCCTGCTGACCGCCCTGGGCGGGCGCGACAATCCCCGCCTGGCCTGCCGCGTGGCCGGCCTGGACTTCTCCAACCCCGTGGGCCTGGCGGCGGGCTACGACAAGAACGGCCTGTCCCTGCCGTTCCTGGCCGGGCTGGGCTTCGGCCACCTGGAGATCGGTTCGGTGTCGGCCGATCCGTCCGAAGGCAACCCCAGGCCGCGCCTGTTCCGCCTGCCCGAGGACCGGTCCATCGTCGTCCACTACGGCCTGCCCAACGACGGCGCCCCGGCCATCGCCGCGCGCCTGTCGGGCCTTCGTCATATGGATCGGGGCCTGCCGGTGCCGCTGGGCATCAACATCGTCACCACCAACCGGGGGCCGGGGTCGGCCTGCGTGCCCGACGCCATCATCGAGGACTACCTGACGTCCATCGCCCTGTTGAAGGACAGCGGCGACTACCTGGCCCTGAACCTGAGCTGCCCCAACACCCTGGACGGGCCGGACTTCTTTTCCGTCGGTCGGCACCTGGACACGCTGCTGGCGGGCATCGCCGCCCTGGACGTGACCGTGCCCCTGTTCCTGAAGATCTCGGCCCTGGGCGGCGTGCCGTGGATCGAACGGGTGCTGGAGGCCGCCGATCCGCACCCCTTCGTGTCGGGTTTCATCTTCAACCTGCCCACGGGCAAGACCCTGGCCGCCAACCTGAAGACGCCGGAAGCGATCTGGTCGGCCATGCCCGGCGCCCTGTCGGGCCCGCCGGTGGAAGAGCTGATCAACACCATGATCGCCGAGATCTATTCCCGCATGGACCGCGCGCGGTACGCCGTGATCGGCGTGGGCGGGGTGATGGACGGGGCGGGGGCCTACCGCAAGATCCGCCTGGGGGCGTCGCTGGTGCAGGTGCTGACGGCCCTGGTGTTCGAGGGCCCGGGCGTGGTCCGGCGCATCAACCGCGAACTGGCGACCCTGCTGGAACGCGACGGCATCGCCCACGTGGCCGATGCCGTGGGCGTGGACGTGGGGGTCTGACCTACACGTACATGATCAGCAGATAGAGGGCCAGCAGGGCCAGCACCCAGGCCACCATCTTGCCGGCGTGCGAGGTGCGCGACAGCACCCCGGCGCCGCCGGCGTGGCGCCGGGCGAAATAGATGGTCTGGCCCACGGCGTCGATGGCGGCCCGGCGCCAGGCCGCGTCCAGGCGGCCATAGACCGGGGCGATGGCCTTCACCGAGCGGGGCAGCAGCCGGCGGTAGGTCCATTCGGCGTCGATGTTGATGCCCGGCAGTTCCGGCGGGTACAGGCCCGTCAGCTTCAGCACGATGAAGGCCATGGCCGAGAAGAACAGCAGCTGGGTCTGGGTCAGCACGTGGGCGGCCGTATAGGGCTCATAGTCCACGGGCATGGGCAGCAGGCTGTAGAGCACCCAGGGGTAGGATCCGTTGAAGATGCAGATGGCCGCCGACAGGCCCATGGCCAGCAGCATGTTCCACGGCGCCTCCTTGCAGCGGATGCCGGAATCGTGGGCGAAGAAGGCGAAGAAGGGAATCTTGATGCCCGCGTGGTGGAACACGCCGGCCGAGGCGAACAGCAGGGCCAGCCACACCCAGTCGTGCCCTTCCTCCAGCGCCGAGACCATGACCATGGACTTGGACACGAAGCCCGAGAACAGGGGGAAGGCGGAAATGGAGGCCGCGCCGACGATGCAGAAGGTGGCCGTCCAGGGCATGGACTTGTACAGCCCGCCCAGTTCCGATCCATCGATCTTGCCGGTGCGGAACAGCACCGCGCCCATGGACATGAACAGCAGGCCCTTGAAGATCACGTCGTTGAAGGCGTGGCTGACGGCGCCGTTGATGCCCAGGTCCGTGCCCAGGCCGATGCCCACCACCATGAAGCCCACCTGGTTGATCAGGGAATAGCTGAGCACCCGGCGCAGGTCGTTCTCGATCACCGCGAAGAAGATGGGGAACATGGCCATGGTGGCGCCGATGTAGACCAGCCATTCGGTGCCGGGGAAGCAGCGGGCCAGCGAGAACACGGCCACCTTGGTGGTGAAGGCCGACAGGAACACCGAACCGGTGGGCGTGGCCTCGGCGTAGGCGTCGGTTAGCCAGTTGTGCAGCAGCGGCCAGGCGCTCTTGATGCCCAGGGCGAAGAAGATCAGCCACGCGCCCACGCCGGCCAGCTCGATCTTGTCGAAGGCGATGGAGCCCGTTTCGTGGTACCGCGCCAGCACCCCGGCCAGCAGCATCACGCCCGACAGGATCTGGATGATCAGATAGCGCATGGCCGAGCGCCGGGCCCGGTCGGTGCGCCGGGCCAGGACCAGGAAGGCCGAGGTGACGGCCAGCATTTCCCAGAACAGGAACAGGCTGAGCATGTCGCCCGCGAACACGGCGCCCAGCGCGCTGCCGGCGTACATCAGCCCGGCCACCTGCTGGGTGGTGTCGCGCACGTGCAGTGAAAAGATGATGCCCAGGAAGGCCGCCAGGTGGAACAGGTAGCCGAACAGCAGGCTCAGCTTGTCGATGCGCAGCAGGTGCAGGGTCTGGTCGAACAGGGCGACGGAAAGCTGGGCGTCGTCGGGCAGGGCGATCATGTGGATCACGCCCACCACCGGCACCATCAGCATCAGGATGGAGCGCACCCAGCCGCGCGTCGCCAGGGCCAGCACGGCGCCCAGGTAGAAGATGACGAAGGGGGGCAGGCCCGTTAGGGCACCGGTCATCGCGCTAGTCATCGTAGTAGTCTTCCCCGCGCATCAGGATCTTGCGCAGTTCCTTGGCCACCAGCACCAGCACCACGCAGGCCACGAAGCCGTACAGGGCGTGGAAGCCGAACAGGGCTTCCCACGGGTGGTCCACGTGGCGGTGGATCACGGCGTCCAGCCCGAAGGCGATGACGCACAGCACCACCATGGCGTAGATCACCAGCTTGACGTTGCGCGGGTTGTCGAACACGTGGCGCTTGCCGTCGTCCGGTCGCGGTGAGGTGTCCTGCATGGCGCGGTTCCTAAGGGATCGGGGCGACCTGGCGCATCAGGTCGAACAGCGATTCAGGGTAGAAGAACAGGATGACGCAGCCGGCCACGGTGATGGCGATGGCGATCAGGCAGGCCAGCGGCGCCTCCTGGATGCCGTCGGTCGCGTGTGCGTGGTGTTCGTCGTGGGCATCCCCGGCCGGCGGCGGCTCGGCGAAGAACCCGCGGATGGGAATGGGCACCAGGTAGGCCACGTTCAGCAGCGAGCTGAGCATCAGCACCCCCACCAGGACCAGCTGGTGGGCCTCCAGCGCCCCCAGGGCCAGGTACCACTTGCTCCACAGGCCGCCCAGGGGCGGCAGGCCCACCAGGCTGAGGCTGCCGATCAGGAACGCCCCCATGGTCAGGGGCATGGCCCGGCCCAGGCCGCCCATCTGGCTGATCTCGGTCTTGTGGCTGGCCACCAGGATGGCGCCGGCGCAGAAGAACAGGGTGATCTTGGCGAAGGCGTGCATGGCGATGTGCATGCCGCCGCCGATCACGCCCCAGGAATTCACCAGCATGGCCCCCAGGACGATGTAGGAAAGCTGGCTGATGGTGGAATAGGCCAGCCGGGCCTTCAGGTTGTCCTTGGTCATGGCCACCAGCGAGGCGATGACGATGGTGCCCGCGGCCATGTACTGCAGCCATTCCGAACTGCCCAGGTCGCGCAGGAAGTCGATGCCGAAGATGTACACGGTCACCTTCAGCACCGTGAACACGCCGGCCTTCACCACCGCCACCGCATGCAGCAGGGCGCTGACCGGCGTGGGCGCCACCATGGCCGCCGGCAGCCAGCGGTGGAACGGCATGACCGCCGCCTTGCCGATGCCGAACACGTACAGCGCCAGCAGCACGCCGATCACCCCGGCCGAGGCCTTGCCTTCCAGAATGCCGCCGTCGGTGAAGTCCAGGGTGCCGGTCAGGGTCCAGGTCCAGATGATGGCCAGAAGCTGGAAGCACACCGAGGTTCCCAGCAGGATGCCCAGGTAGATGCGCCCCGATTTCCGCGCCTCGTCGGACCCGTGGTGAGTGACCAGGGGGAAGGTGGAAATGGTCAGCACCTCGTAGAACAGGAACAGGGTGACCATGTTGCCGGCGAAGGCGATGCCCAGGGCCGAAGAGATGGCGACGGCGAAGAAGGCGTAGAAGCGCGTCTGGTTTTCCTCGTGGTGGCCACGCATGTAGCCGATGGCGTAGATGGTGGTGACGATCCACAGGAAGCTGGCGATCAGGGCGAAGATCATGCCCAGGGGTTCGACCTTGAAGGCGATGGTCAGGCCCGGCAGCATCTCGAACACGGTCACCGCCGGGCGGCCGCCGGCCATCACGGCGGGGGCGATCTGGGCCACCACGGCCAGGGTGGCGGCGCCCACGGCCAGCGTCACCGTTTCGCGCAGGTTGGGCCACGGCCCGGCCATGACCACGCCGATGGCCCCCACCAGGGGCAGGGCCACGGCCAGCAGGATGGCGATTTCGGGGCTCATGGCAGGACCCCCAGCAGGCTGCCGGCGGCGTCATGGGCGATGCCGAACGTGGTTTCGGCGTCCAGGCCGAAATAGATGCAGCCGCCGGCCAGCAGCCACATGGGCACGGTCATGGACAGCGGCGCCTCGCGCAGGTCGTGGCGGAAGCTGGGCGGCTCCTGGAAATAGGCCACCTCGACCACCTTCCACACATAGATGACGGCCAGCAGCGAGCTGAGCAGGATCAGCACCGCCAGGGGCCACAGCCCGGCCTCCAGCGCCGCCTGGATCAGGTACCACTTGCTGACGAAGCCCACCGTGGCCGGCACGCCGATCAGGCTGAGCCCGCCCACCACGAAGGCGGCCATGGTCACCGGCATGCGCCGGCCCAGGCCGGCGAAGGCCGATACCGACATGGACCCGGTGCGCAGGAACACGCAGCCCACGGCCATGAACAGGGCGCCCTTCATCAGGGCGTGGTTGAACACGTGGATGATGCCGGCGGCCACGCCGGTCTGCGACACCAGGCTGATGCCCAGGATGATGTAGCCCACCTGGGCCACCGACGAGAAGGCCAGCAGGCGCTTCACGTTGTCCTGGAAGATGGCCACGGTGGAGGCCACGAACATGGCCACCACGGCCAGCACCATCAGCACGGCGCCGATGTCTTCCACGTGGATCACGTCGGCCTTGCCGAAGATGGTGAACAGCACCCGCAGCAGCACGTAGATGGCGATCTTGGTGGCCGTGGAGGCCAGGAACACGGTGACCGCCGACGGCGCGAAGGCATAGGCGTTGGGCAGCCAGGCGTGCAGGGGGAACAGGGCCAGCTTCAGGCTGATCCCCACCACCAGGAAGCCCAGGGCCACCAGCACCGTGCGGGTTTCGGCGATGGCCGGGATGCGCTGCGCCAGGTCGGCCATGTTCAGGGTGCCGGTCATCATGTACATCAGGCCGACGCCGATGATGTAGAAGGTCGCCCCGATGGTGCCCATGATCAGGTAGCGGTAGGCCGCCGTGAGCGACCGCCGGTCGCGGGCCAGGCTGATCAGCACGTAGGACGACAGCGACGAGATTTCCAGGAACACGAACAGGTTGAAGGCGTCGCCGGTGATGGCGATGCCCAGCAGCCCGGCCAGGCACAGCAGGTACATGGCATAGAACAGGTACTGCCGGTCGGGGCTGATCTCGCGGGCCACGCTGGCCCGGGCATAGGGCACCACCACGGCGCCGATGGCCGACACGATGACCAGCATGAAGGCGCCGATGCGGTCGATGCGGTATTCGATGCCCCAGGGCGCCGCCCAGCCGCCCAGGGCGTAGGAGATGGTGCCCGTGTCCAGCACCCGGTTCAGCAGGGTGATGGCGATGGCCAGGCAGATCCAGGTGATCACCGCGGCCAGGGACCAGGCCGGGGTGTTGCGCCGGATCAGCACCGCCACGGGCGCCGCCATCAGCGGAATCACCACCTGCAGCGCCGGCAGGTGCTCGGCCAGGGAAAAGGACGTTCCGGCCATGCTCACCCTTCGGTCTCCTGGTCCTCGATCTCGTCTTCCTCGATGGTGCCGTAGGCGGCGCGGATGCGCACCACCAGGGCCAGGCCCAGGGCCGTTGTGGCCACGCCAACCACGATGGCGGTCAGGATCAGCACGTGGGGCACGGGGTTGGAAAAGGTTTCCGGCTGGCCGGTCAGGATCGGCGCCGTGCCGCCTTCCACCTTGCCCATGGCGATGTAGAACACGAACACCGAAACCTGGAACACGTTCAGGCCGATGATCTTCTTGACCAGGTTGCCGTGGGAGATGACGACATAGAAGCCGACCATCATCAGCACCACGACGATCCAATAGGGGAAGTGTCCGGCCAGGGTCATGTCAGCGGGCCTCGCGTCCGCCGGCGCCGCCGGCCTGGGAAAGGCCCTGGGACATGGTCCGGGAGGCGATCAGGTCGTCCAGGTCGTCGTCGAAATCGTCGTCGAAGTCGGCGTCGTCGTCCTCGTCGCGCAGGTCTTCCGGGTCGTGCGGCGACTGCGAGGCGAAGGTGAAGAAGATGGTCACCATGGCCGCCGCCACGGTGGTGCCGACGCCGAATTCGATCACGTTGATGCCCAGGTGCTGGCCGTGCAGGGCATCGTGGGCCAGCACCGAATAGTCCAGGAAGTTGCCGCCGCCGAACAGGGCCGCCACGCCGGTGCCGGCGTACAGCAGCACGCCGATGGACAGGCCGGCCCTGGAGACCCAGGCCGGCACGATGCGCCGGGCCACGTCCACGCCGAAGATCAGGGCGTACAGGATGAAGGCGCTGGCGAAGATGACGCCGGCCTGGAAGCCGCCGCCGGGTCCGAAATCGCCATGGAACTGGACGTACAGCGCGAACAGCATGATCGGCGGGATCAGCAGCTTCGAGGTGACGCGGAGGACCGGTTTCTCCTTCACCGCTCGTCCCCTTCCAGGTCCTCGTAGTCCCAGGTCTTGCGGCGCCGTCCCGGGCCGCTGCGGCCGCGGCCGATGAGCATGAGCACCCCGGCGGCGGCGGTGAAGATCACCGTCACCTCGCCCATGGTGTCATAGCCCCGATAGCTGGCCAGGATCGACGTGACGATGTTGGGCGGGCCCACCTCCTGGCCGGAATCCTGCACATAGCGCGGTGCCACGTGCTGGTGGATGGGGGCGTCGGGGTCGCCGTAGGCGGGCATGTCCAGGGTGCCGTAGATCAGCACCCCGCCGGTGACCAGCACCACGGCCAGGGACACGGGATGCTGGATCGAGCGGAACGGCTTTTCCTCGGCCTTGGTCAGCGACAGGGTGGCCAGCATCAGCACGGTGGAGATGCCGGCCCCCACGGCGGCCTCGGTGAAGGCCACGTCCACGGCGTCCAGGGCCACGTAAAGGGCCGCCGCCGTCAGGCTGTAGATGCCCATCAGCATGGTCACCGCGAACAGGTTGCGGACCCAGATGATGGCCAGGGCGATGGCCGCCATGAAGAACAGCATGCCGATGACGACGGCCAGTTCCATCAGGCGTCCTCCCTCGTGTCGGTGGCGTCCGTGTCGGTGGTATCGGGCGCCGCGCGCCGTTCGGACAGCAGCGGCAGCACGCCGGCGTGCAGGGCCGCGCGGGCCAGGGCGTGGGTGGCCGTGGGGCCGGTGTACAGCACCATCAGCACGATCATCACCAGCTTCACGGTCACCATGGTGAACCCGGCCTGCAGGGCCAGGCCCAGGAAGATGGAGATCATGCCCATGGTGTCGATGATGCCGGCGCCGTGCATGCGGGCGAACATGTCGGGCAGGCGCAGCATGCCGATGCCGCCGATGATGGCGAACACGGCGCCGTTCAGGATCAGGGCCCAGCTCAGGACGTCCAGCACCAGGTCCATCACACGTCCTCCCCGTGCTCGACCGGCGGCTCGTCGCCGTTGGCGAACTGCACGTACTTGGTCACGGCGATGGTGCCGATGAAGTTGATCAGGGCGTAGACCAGGGCGATGTCCAGGAAGTCGGGCCGGTCGGTCAGGAAGCCGTACACGGCGATCAGCACCACGGTCAGGGTGCCGAAGGAATTCACCGCCAGGATGCGGTCGAACACGGTGGGGCCGCGCAGGGCCCGGATCAGGGCCATCAGCATGACGATCAGCACGGCGGCGGCGGCGGCGGCATACATGGTCAGGGCAGCCCCCGGGATATGGCCTTGCGGCCGTCCACCAGCTCGGTGACGCGGCGGTCCATTTCTCCCGTCGAAAGGTCGGCCGCCGCCTGCTGGGTCAGGGCGTGCACGGTGATCAGCCCGTCCTCCACGTCCAGGCTGACGGTGCCGGGCGTCAGGGTGATGGAATTGGCATAGATGGTGTGGCCCAGTTCATCCGCCTGGCCGGCCTTGACGCAGATCTCGGTGGGCTCGATGGGCAGGTCGCGGGCCAGGATCACCTTGGCCACGTCCACGTTGGCCTTGACGATTTCCCACAGCAGCCAGGGCCAGTAGGTAAGGCCGCGCACGGTCAGGTGGATGGGGTGGCCTTCATGGTCGATCACGTCCATGCGCAGCGCCACGGCCACCACGACGATCACCGACAGGACACCCAGGGTCAGGAGCAGGGGATCGAACAGGCCCGACAGCAGCAGCCAGAGGGTGGCCATGGCCAGACCGAGGCTGAGCGCGTGAACCAAGGTGAACCTCATCCCCGAGTTATCGCGCCGGGACAGGTTCCGTCCTCGGCGCCGTTGAGCGCAAATGTATGTTCTGTGTCCAAGGCTGACCAGCAAAAACGGCAAAAACCCACGAAATCGCGGTCATACCTGGGTCCAGCGCCGCATCAGGTTGTAGTAAGCCTTCAACACCAGGGCGGTTTCCGGCGAATCGGGGTGCTTTTCCACCATCAGATGGTGTGCGCGCTGGAACTCGGACAGGATCTCGCGCTTGCCCGGATCGGCGACGATGCTCTGCATCCACACCACGGCGGCCACCCGGGCCCCGCGGGTGACCGGCGCCACCCGGTGACTGACCCCGGTGCCATACACCACGGCGCCGCCCCGGGGCATCCGGAAGGTCCGTTCCTCGCCCTCCACGGTCATCACCAGCTCGCCGCCGTCGTAATCCGCCGGATCGGCCAGGAACACGGTGGCGGAAATGTCCGTGCGCATGGTGGCGCCGGTGCCGCCCAGCAGGGGGTTGTCCACGTGCTCGCCATAGGCCATGCCGGGGTCGTAGCGGCTGATGATGGGGCGCGAGAACTTCAGGGGCAGGGCCCGGTCGGCCACGTCCGGGTGCCCGGCCAGGCGGCGGTAGACCAGGGCTTCCAGATCGCGCGCGCCGGGGGTCTTCTGGGCATCCAGTTCGGCGTTGCGCTTCACCTTGCGGGCGTGGCCGGCGGCCGACAGGGCGCCGTCGGCCCACACGGCCCGGGCCAGCACCTTGTCCACGTTGGCCAGGTCCTGCGCCGACAGCAGGGATTCGATGGTCAGAATCATCGGTAACTCTCCATGGCGCCCGCCCCGGCCCCTTGTAGCGGGGCGGGCGCCCGGAATCTAGCGCAGTTCCACCGCGTAGGTGGCCACCGGCGGCGTGGCCTTGACCAGCCCGCGGCCCTTCAGGAAGGCGCCGAAGCGGTCGTAGCGGTCGGCGTCCAGGGCCGCCGGGCGCGGGGCCAGGTGGGGAATGGTGTCGCGCCAGGCCCGCCGGTTCAGGTCGTCGTTCAGGTCCGGGTGGGCGGCGATGAAATCACGCCAGCTTTCCTCGGGGTGGTCGATGATGTAGCGGGTGGCCTTTTCCAGGGCCGCCAGGAACGGCCGCAGGGGGGCCTTTTCCAGGGCCTCGGGGTTGGTCACCAGGATCAGCTCGTCATAGGCCGGCACGCCGTTGTCCTCGGGGTGCAGGGCATGGCCGGGGTGCTTCTCGATGTCCATCTGGTTCAGCTCGAAATTGCGGAAGGCGCCGATGGTGGCGTCCACCTTGCCGGTCATCAGGGCCTGGGACAGGGCGAAGTTCACGGCCACGGTCTTCACGTCGCCCGGTTCCAGGCCGTGGGCCTTCAGCATGGTGGGCAGCAGCAGTTCCTCGTAGAAGGGCAGGGAATAGCCCACCGTCTTGCCCTTCAGGTCGGCCACCGCCTTCACCGGGCCGTCGCGCAGGGCGATCAGCGTGGCCAGGGGCGTGTTGACCAGGGTGGCGACCCGCACCAGGGGCAGGCCGGCATCCACCTGCAGGTGCAGTTCCGGCTGGTACGACACCGCCAGGGGGGCCTTGCCGGCGGCCACCAGCTTGGGCGGCTGGGTGGGGTCGGCCGGGGCCACCAGCTCCACGTCCAGGCCCGCCTCGGCGAAGAAGCCCTTCTGCTTGGCCACCACCAGGGGGCCGTGGTCGGGGTTCACGAACCAGTCCAGCAGGACCGTCAGCTTTTCGGCGGCCATGGCGCCGTTGGCCTGCAAAATCAATCCCATGCCCATCAAAACTGCGGCAAGACGTGAAGCGTGTTTCAAGGTGGTCTCCCTATGATGTCTAGTCGTCGGCGGGCGCGGTTTCGGGCTGCCAGGGCAGGGCCCGGGCCAGCAGCGCGTCCACGGTGAAGTAAAGGGCCACCGCCAGGGCGGCCAGGGTCAGCAGGGCGGCGAACATGACGTCCACCTGCACCCGGGCGTTGGCGTGCAGCATCAGGTATCCCAGGCCGGCGCTGGCGCCCACCCATTCGCCCACCACGGCGCCGATGGGGGCCACGGCCGTGGCCACCCGCAGGCCCGAGGCGAAGGCGGGCAGGGCGGCCGGCACCCGGATCCGCCACAGGGCGCGCCACCGGTTGGCGCCCATGACCCGGGCCAGGTCCAGCCACACCGGATCGGTGCGGCGCAGGCCGTCGTGGAAGGCGGCGGTGACGGGGAATAAGATGATCAGAGTCGCCATGGCCACCTTCGAGGCCATGCCGTAGCCCAGCCACAGCACCAGCACCGGGGCCAGGGCGAACACCGGCACGGCCTGGCTGATCACCAGCACCGGCAGCAGCCAGCGCCGGGCCGGCCGGGCCAGGGCCATGGTCAGGGCGCAGGCGGCCCCCAGCAGGGTGCCCAGCACCAGACCCAGGCCCATTTCCGCCGCCGTGTACAGGGCGTGCTCCAGGATCAGGCCGCGCTTGGCGATCCACGCCTCGGCCACGGCCCAGGGGGCGGGCAGCACGAACGGCGGCACGCCGGTGGCCATCACCACCGCCTGCCAGGCCAGGACCAGCCCGGCCAGCACGATCAGGGCGCGCAGGGGCC
>JAGREA010000013.1 GCA_020446745.1 Rhodobacterales bacterium
CAGGGGGTCGCCGCCGGCCGCCGCCGCGGCCAGGGCGCCATAGAGCAGGCCGCAGGGCAGGAAGCCCAGCAGGATGCCCAGCAGGTAGCCGCGCCAGCCCACGGGCCGGTCGAACAGGGGCCGGGCCCGGCGGCCGACGGTGCGCGACCACCAGCCCTCGCCGCCGGTCTTCAGCCAACCGCCCAGGGCCGGCACCACCACCCCCAGGCGGCGCAGGGCATAGCCCAGGAAGAACAGGGCCCCCAGGGCCATCAGGGCGGCCGACAGGTGGCCCAGGCCGGTGATGTCCACCACGCCCGAGGCCACATAGGCCGCCGCCACCCCCAGCAGGCCATAGGTGGTGGCCCGCCCCAGGTGATAGGGCACCAGGGCCGCGCCGGTCAGGCGCCGCCATTCGCGCATGTCGGCGGCCGGCACGGCTTCCAGCCGGGCCACCGTCTGCGACAGCACGAAGGGGCCGCACATGCCCACGCAGTGGCTGGCGCTGCCCACCAGGCCGGCCAGGAACAGGCTGGCCAGCAGGCCGCCGCTTTCCTCGACCGTCACCTTGCAGTGGGCCAGGCCGGATTCCATCAACGTGAACAGCAGGGAATCGGATTCCATGGGAAAATCCCGAATTGCGGCGCCACCTTAGTCCCGACGGTCCGGCGGGTCCAGACCCGCCCGGGGGTGTCCGGACGGCGGAAAATGACAGGTCCCGCCGGCTCCCCTATCATCCCGGGGCCCAGGCAGGAACCGCCATGACCGATGTCAATCACCCCACCGATGCGCGCCCCCAGGACCGCCCGCTCCGCACCGGCTGGACGACGGGCGCCTGTGCCGCCACGGCGGCGGCGGCGGCCTGGCGGGCCCTGCTGACCGGCGCCTTCGCGCAGACCGAATCCATCACCCTGCCGCGCGGGGAAACGCCGGTCATGGCGCTGTCCACGGCCCGGTTCGACGGTGGCGGCGCGGCCACGGCCGGGGTGATCAAGGATGCCGGCGACGACCCGGACGTGACCCACGGGGCGGAAATCCTGTCCACCGTGGCCCCGGGGCCCAAGGGCTCGGGTATCACCTTCGCCGCCGGGCCGGGGGTGGGCACGGTCACCCGCCCGGGCCTGCCCCTGGCCGTGGGAGAACCGGCCATCAACCCCATGCCGCGTCGGATCATCGCCGATGCCCTGGCCGCCGTGGCCGCCCAATGCGGCGGGCCGGCGGCGCCGGACCTGTCGGTCACGGTGGCCATCCCCGGCGGCGAATCTCTGGCGGAAAAGACGCTCAACGGGCGTTTGGGCATCCTCGGCGGCCTGTCGGTGCTGGGCACCACGGGGGTGGTGATTCCCTATTCCTGCTCGTCGTGGATCCATTCCATCCACCGCGGCGTGGACGTGGCCCGGGCCTGCGGCCACGACCACCTGGCGGCGGCCACGGGGCGGACCTCGGAACGGGTAGCGCGGGACCTGACGGGCCTGCCCGACGAGGCCCTCATCGACATGGGCGACTTCGCCGGCGGCCTGCTGAAGTACCTGCGCCGCCACCCGGTTCCGCGCCTCACCATCACCGGCGGCTTCGCCAAG
>JAGREA010000145.1 GCA_020446745.1 Rhodobacterales bacterium
AGGTGCCAGGTCTCGACCCCGAACTCGATCTCCGTCAGGCCCGTCTCGTCCATCAGCGCGGCCAGCTTGCGCACCAGGTCGGCGTCCACGTCGTGGGGGCCGGTGGAGGCTTCGGCGGGGGGTTCAGCGGAAGCACCGCTGGGCTGGGGATTGGCGGGGGTCTCTTTCGCGCTCATCAGGCCTCTTTCAGGCTGCCGTTCCGGCGGCCCGCCATGCCGGGCGCGCGGAACCCGCGCCGGGTCGGTCGGGGGCCGTGGAAAGCCGGAATCGTGGGGGTCATTCGGTGCCGACGAATCATGGTTGTGTGCAGCCTTATACCATGGCGGGGCGGCGCCTCGGCAAGTGCTCTGTGAAGCGGTTGCAACGGCCGGCACCCCTTACCATACTGAGGCCCCCCAACCGAACACGTGCGAGAACCAACATGCAGGTCACCATCAATGGCGAGGGGCGCGACTTCACGGCGCCACTCACGGTTCGCGATCTTCTGTCCACCATCGGCCTGGACCCGGCCAAGGTGGCGGTGGAGCGCAATCGGGAAATCGTCACCCGGTCCACCTACGACCAGGTGGTGGTGGCCGACGGCGACCGGCTGGAGATCGTGCACTTCATCGGCGGCGGCGCGCCCGACGGCGCCAAGGCCGCCGAGGGCGCCGATTCCTTCACCGTGGCCGGGCGCACCTTCTGGTCGCGGCTGCTGGTGGGCACCGGCAAGTACAAGGACTTCGAGGAGACGGCCCGGGCCATCGAGGCCTCGGGGGCGGAAATCGTCACCGTGGCCGTGCGCCGGGTCAACGTGACCGACCCCAACCAGCCCATGCTGGTGGACTACGTGGACCCCAAGACCTACACCTACCTGCCCAACACGGCCGGCTGCTACACCGCCGACGAGGCCGTGCGCACCCTGCGCCTGGCCCGCGAGGCCGGCGGCTGGGACCTGGTGAAGCTGGAAGTCCTGGGCGACCAGAAGACGCTGTACCCCAACATGACCGAAACCCTGGCCGCGGCCGAGATCCTGATCCGGGAAGGGTTCAAGGTGATGGTCTATTGCAGCGACGATCCCATCATGGCCCAGCGGCTGGAGGACATGGGCTGCGTGGCCATCATGCCCCTGGGTTCGCTGATCGGTTCGGGCCTGGGCATCCAGAACCCCATCAACATCCGGCTGATCGTCGAGCAGGCCAAGGTGCCGGTGCTGGTGGATGCCGGCGTGGGCTCGCCGGCCGACGCGGCCGAGGCCATGGAACTGGGCTGCGACGGGGTGCTCATGAACACCGCCATCGCCCAGGCCGGCGACCCCATCAGGATGGCGCGGGCCATGAAGCTGGCCGTGGAGGCCGGGCGCCTGGGCTACCTGGCCGGGCGCATGCCGAAGAAGAAGTACGCCGACCCGTCGTCGCCCCTGGCCGGCCTGATCTGACGGTGACCCGGCGGTCCCTTCCGGTCGCCGCCCTGGTCCTGGCGCTGATTCTGGCCCTGGTTCTGGCCCTTGTTCCAGCCCTGGCCGGCGCCGGGCCGGCCGGGGCCGAATCGGCGCCGGTGGCCCCGTTCTTCGACACCCGCG
>JAGREA010000146.1 GCA_020446745.1 Rhodobacterales bacterium
CATAGCCCTCGCAGCCCGTCACCTGGCCGGCGAAGCGCAGGTCCGGCCGGGCCTTCAGGCGCAGGGTGCCGTCCAGCAGCCGCGGGCTGTTCAGGAAGGTGTTGCGGTGCAGGCCGCCCAGGCGGGCGAACTCGGCGTTCTCCAGCCCCGGGATGGTGCGGAACACCCGCTTCTGCTCGCCGTAGGTCAGCTTGGTCTGGAAGCCGACCATGTTGTAGAGCGTGCCCAGCGCGTTGTCCTGGCGCAGCTGCACCACGGCGTGGGGCTTCACCGTGGGGGCGTGGGGGTTGGTCAGGCCCACCGGCTTCATGGGGCCGAAGGCCAGGGTCTGGCGGCCCCGGGCGGCCATCACCTCGATGGGCAGGCAACCCTCGAAATAGGGCGTGCTGGTCTCCCACTCCTTGAAGTCGGTCTTCTCGCCGGTCAGCAGGGCGTCGATGAAGGCCTCGTAGGCCGCCTGGTCCATGGGGCAGTTGATGTAGTCCCGCCCGCCCGTGTCCTCGAACCCGGCCGGCACCTTGTCGTAGCGCGACTGGAACCAGGCCCGCGACAAATCGATGCTGTCCTTGTGGATGATGGGGGCGATGGCGTCGAAGAAGGCCAGGCTGTCCTCGCCCGTCAGGTCGCGCACCGCCTGGGCCAGGGCCGGCGAGGTGAGGGGCCCGGTGGCGATGATGGCGCGGCCCCAGTCGGCGGGCGGCAGGCCGGCCACCTCCTCGCGGCGGACGGTCACCAGGGGGTGGTCCTCCAGGGCCCGGCCCACGGCGGCGGAGAAGCCCTCGCGGTCCACGGCCAGGGCGCCGCCGGCCGGCACCCGGTGGGCGTCGGCGCAGGCCAGGATCAGGGAATCGAGCCGCCGCATCTCTTCATGCAGCAGGCCCACGGCGTTGGCCTCGGCGTCGTCGGAGCGCAGCGAGTTGGAGCACACCAGCTCGGCCAGGCCGTCGGTCTGGTGGGCCTCGGTGGGGCGCACGGGGCGCATTTCGTGCAGCACCACGGGCAGGCCGGCGCGGGCCGCCTGCCAGGCGGCCTCGGACCCGGCCAGGCCGCCGCCGACGATGTGCAGGGGAGGGGTGGTTGCGGTCATGGCGGACACATAGCCGTCGTGGCGACGATTGACAAGCGCCCGCCAAGACGCGATATCCGGGGCCAACCCGCAAACCACGACCCGAACGGGAGCCGTCCATGAAGATCGACGCCAACATGATCACCACCATCGTCATCGTGGCGCTGGCCTTCCTGGCCATGAAGTACCTGCCGCGCCTGACCGCCGGCGTGCCCTTCGTGGCGCCCGATGTGGTGAAGCGGCGCATGGACGCCGGCGACGACATCGTGGTGCTGGACGTGCGCACGGAGGGCGAGTTCGCCGGCGGCCACCTGCCCGGGGCCGTCAACCTGCCCCTGGGCTCCCTGCCGGTGACGTTGCGCGACCGCGCCGCCGACCTGGCGGAGCTGAAGGGGGTACCGGTCTATGTGCATTGCCGCACCGAGAACCGCTCGGCCCGGGCCGCCAAGATGCTGAAGAAGGCCGGCTTCACCGACCTGTCGGTGATGATGGGCGGCATCGTGCGCTGGCAGAAGGAAAAGCATCCGACGGTGTGAGGGGGCATCGCCCTCTGCGGCGTCCACCCGGAAAAAGAAAGTTGAACCACAGAGGCACAGAGGCACAGAGAAAATGTGCCGGTGGTTGGGCCCCTTTAACCACAGAGAACACAGAGATGCACAGAGATTACACAGAGAAGAAAGAGAGGCGCGCTTCGCGCGCAATTCCTTTCTGCTTCGCGTAGCGAAGCCTCTGTCGATTCTCTGTGCCTCTGTGCCTCTGTGGTTCAGCTTTTCTTTTAAACGGCGGCCGACCCGTCAGATCGTGTAGTCCAGCGCCTCGAACTTGCCGCCCTGGGTGTCCAGTCCGGCGTCGCGCCAGCCCTTGATGCCGTCGATCAGGTTGAAGGCGTTGCGGGTCACCCCCGCCTGGGCCACCTGCAGGCGCGCCGCCTCGGCCCGCTTGCCCACGGCGCACATGAAGATGATCTTCTTGTCGGTGATGGCCGGGAACACCGCCGGGTCCAGGAACGACAGCGGCAGCAGAACCGACCCCGGCACGTTCTCGTACTCGTATTCCGAGGCCTCGCGCACGTCCACCATCACCGCCTCGCCGGCGTCCATCCAGGCCTTGGCGGTCTGGGCATCCACGTCCGTCGGGGCGGGGTCGGTCATGGCGGGGGGGTCCGGGAACAGGGTGTCGGTTTTGGGGTGATGGATATCTTGCAGGCGCCACGGCGCCCGTGCCTCGATACTGCGCCAAACGCCGGGCCGCCACAAGTGGGCGGCGCGGCGGGGCCGTTGCCCGGCGCCGCCGGGGGTGTCACATTGGCCCCATGGGGAGGCGCGCACGGGTCCTGTTGGCGGTTCTGGCGGCCGGCCTGATGGCCGGGTGCGACGGCCTGGACATGGAACAGGCCGACGTGTGCCAGGCCCTGCTGCCGGCCCTGGAGACCGCCCTGGACGACCCCGGCCGCCACGCCATCGATCCCCACGTCACCGCCGACCCCGACCACCCCCGCACCGTGGTCCTGCACTACCGCCTGTCGGGCGAGCCGGCAACGGCGGACCATTGGATCCGCTGCACCTTCGCCGGCAGCGGATTCGACTCCGACCGGCGCGTCCTGACCGCCGTGGAGACGGACCGGCGCGGCCGCCTGAGCGACCTGCGCCTGCACATGGTGCAGCGGTTTTGGCTGGGCAGCTTCCTGGCCCAGTCGGCGGTGCGGGGGGCCGGGGACACGGCCCGCGGCCCGCCGGCCTGGGCCTATGCCCTGCAACAGCTTCTGAACGCCCTGCCCGTGGGGGCGCTGTACGGCCTGCTGGCCATGGCCTTCACCCTGGTGTTCGCGGTGATCGGGCGCATCAACATGGCCTTCGGCGAGGTCGCCATGGTGGGCGCCTATGCGGCCCTTACCCTGGTTCACCTGCTGACGGCCCGGGCCGGATTGGGCCAGGGTGGGCTGGGCCTGGCCGTCACCGTGGCGGCGGCCGCCGCCTATGCGGCCGGGGCCGCGGCCCTGCTGGGCTGGACCACCCAGCGCCTAGTGTTCCGGCCCCTGGCCGGGCGGGCCGGGCAGGCGGCGCTGATCGCCACCGTGGGCCTGGCCCTGGTGCTGCAGGAGGGCATCCGCCTGAGCCAGGGGGCCGACGACCACTGGCTGCAGCCAGTGCTGAACCGGGTGCTGGTGGTGGCCCGGGCCGAGGGCTTCACGGTCACCATCACGCCCTTCAAGCTGGCCCTGCTGGCCACCGTGGCCGGGCTGTACGTCCTGCTGCTGCGGTTCGTGGTGCGGGGGCCCTTCGGCCGGGCCTGGCGGGCCGTGGCCGACGACCGGCGCATGGCCGCCCTGGTGGGGCTGGACGTGGACCGCACCGTGGGCCGGGCCTTCGCCCTGGGGGCCGGTCTGGCCGGCCTGGCCGGGGTGGTGCTGACGCTGCACTACGGGGGCGTCAGCTTCCACATGGGCACCCTGCTGGGCTTCAAGGCCCTGACGGCGGCGGTGCTGGGCGGCTTCGGCTCGCTGCCCGGGGCCATGGTGGGGGGGCTGCTGATCGGCCTGCTGGAAACCCTGTGGAGCGCCTATTTCCACATCGCCTACCGGGACCTGGCGGTGTTCGCCGTGCTGGCCCTGGTGCTGGTGTTCCGGCCCCGGGGACTGTTGGGTGGCCTGTTGGGTGGCGTGTTGGGTGGGCAGGGGGGCGGGCGGGCGGAGATGTGACCCCGGCAAGCAGGGGCTTGCCCCGGGGCCCATGGTTTGGAACAATTATAGCGTGAGGGGCAGACAACACCCGCCGGAAGGGACGGGTCATCTCCTTTGAAGCAGGGGGGGATTGGTCATGTTGTTGGCAAAGCTGCTCGACCACCTTATTCGGGTCGGCACCCTGGTACTGATTGACGCGGACGGCGCCAGCCACCGGTTCTCGGGAACGGACCCCGGGCCGGAGGTGACGGTGCGTCTGCACGACAAGCGCCTTTACCGCAGGCTGTTCTACGGGCCCGAGCTGCGCGCCGGCGAGGCCTACATGGACGGCACCCTGACGGTCGAGGACGGGTCCATCTTCGACTTCCTGAACCTGGTGGCCCGGAACTACGAGGCCGCCCAGGGCTACCACCCGGTGGCCGACAAGGCGCGCCGGCTGGACACCCTGTTCCGCCACATCCAGCAGTTCAACCCGGCCCGGTTCTCGCGCCGCAACGTGGCCCACCACTACGACCTGTCGGGCGAGCTGTACGAGCTGTTCCTGGACCAGGACCGCCAGTATTCCTGCGCCTACTTCCCCACCGGGGAAGAAGACCTGGAAACCGCCCAGGACCTGAAGAAGCGCCACATCGCCGCCAAGCTGCAACTGGAGCCGGGCCAGTCGGTACTGGATATCGGCTCGGGCTGGGGCGGCATGGGGCTGTATCTGGCCCGCACCTTCGGCGTGAAGGTGACCGGGGTGACCCTTTCCGAGGAACAGCTGAAGGTGAGCCGCGCCCGCGCCGCCGCCGAGGGCCTGGACGACCGGGTGCGGTTCGAGCTGGTGGACTACCGGGCCCTGGGCGGTCGCTACGACCGCATCGTCTCGGTGGGCATGTTCGAGCACGTGGGGGTGGGCCATTTCCGCGACTACTTCGGCCAGGTGCGCGACCTGCTGACCGACGACGGCGTGGCCCTGCTGCACACCATCGGCCGCATGGAGCCGCCCGGCTCCACCAGCCCGTGGATCCGCAAGTACATCTTCCCCGGCGGCTACATCCCGGCCCTGTCGGAAACGGTGGCGGCCATCGAGCGCTCGACCCTGTGGGTGACGGACGTGGAGATCCTGCGGATGCACTACGCCCACACGCTGAGCCGCTGGCGCGACCGCTTCCAGGAAAACCGGGACAAGGTGAAGGCGCTGTACGACGAGACCTTCTGCCGCATGTGGGAGTTCTACCTGGCGGCCAGCGAGGTGTCGTTCCGCAACATGGGCAACACCGTGTTCCAGATCCAGATCGCCCGCCGCCAGGACGCCGTGCCCCTGACCCGCGACTACATCGGCCAGGTGGAGCGGGACCTGGCCGGGGATTCCGCGGCCCCGAGGGCGGTGCGGGAGTCTCAGTCGGCGTAGGCGGTCAGGTCGGCGGCGAAGGCGGCGACACGGGCCACCACGTCGTCCTTGGCTTCCAGGTGCGGCGAATGGCCGCAGCCGGGCACCATCCACACGGCCACCGGGCCCGACACCTGGTCGGCGATGGCGTGCACCTGGGCTTCGGTGCCGTACTGGTCCTCGTCGCCCTGGATGACCAGCAGGGGCCGGGTGATGCCGGGCAGGAATTCCTCCAGGTTCCAGTGCAGGAATTCGCTGTCCAGCCACACGTCGTTCCAGCCCCAGAAGGCGCCATCCACGTTGTCGCCGTGGTAGCGGGCCAGCTTGTCGCGCAGGTCGGTGGTCTGGTAGGCCCGCCGGGCGTCCTCGATGGAGCGCACGGTGATGGCCTCGTTGAACACGTGGGCGGCAATGGTCACCACCCCCAGGATGCGCTCGGCCGGGGTGCCGCCGGCGTGGATCAGGCTGATGGACCCGCCATCGGAATGGCCCACCAGGATGGCTTTGTCGATGCCCGCCTCCTCCAGCACCCGGGTAAGGGTCACCTTGCCTTCGTGGTGCATGAAGGTGACCGGGCGGGGCAGGGCGATGGGGTCCGACCCGCCGTAGCCCTGGCGGGAATAGACGAACACGGGCAGGCCCGCGGCCTCGGCCAGGGCGTCGGGCACGTCGCGCCACAGGGCCACGCAGCCCAGGCCCTCGTGCAGCATCACCAGCACCGGCTGGCCGGGTTGGGGGGCGCCGATCCAGCGGCATTCGAGGCGGATTCCGTCGACGGTCAGGTGTTCGGTGCTCAACGCGGGCGCTCCCCTCATACGGTGGAGGAGCACTTTAGCAGGCCGGGGCGGCGTCCGCACATTCCGGAAAGGGAAGGGGAACCACAGAGACACAGAGGCACTGAGAGGGTGTTCTCTGTGGTTAAAGGGGCGCTTCAGCCGGCACACCCTCTCTGTGCCTCTGTGTCTCTGTGGTTAATCTTCTTCTGGGGGCGGCCGCCTATTCCGCCACCGCCGGCACGTCGGCGTCGGCCCGGCGCAGGGTCACGGCGAAGCAGGAGCCCTTGTCCGACGACGACGCCAGGGTCAGGTCGCCGCCCAGGTTCAGCATGATCTGGCGCGAGATGGCCAGGCCCAGGCCCGCCCCGTCGCTGCGCCGCGAGCGCGTGTTCCAGCCGCGGGCGAACTTGTCGAACAGGCGCGCCTGGTCCTCGGGGGCGATGCCCGGGCCGTTGTCGCGGATGCGGATCTCCAGCAGCCCGCCATCGGCGGCGTCGGCGATCTCCACCCAGGCGGCCGGGTTGTCGGTGCTGTTGAACTTGATGGCGTTGGACAGCAGGTTGATGAACACCTGCTTCAGGCGGTCGGCGTCGGCCGTCACCGGCAGGCTGCGGGCGCCCATGCGGTCCTCCAGGGCCACGGCGTTGTTGCGGGCCAGGCCGCGCATGGTCTCCATGGCCTCGCGCACCACCTGGGCCGCGTCGACGGTGCGCAGATCCCATTCCAGGCGGCCGCTTTCCAGGCGGTTCAGGTCCAGGATCTCGTCCAGCAGGCGGGTCAGGCGGCGGCTTTCCTGCTGGATGATGTGCACGAAGCGCCGCGTCTGCTGGCTGTCCAGCACCTGCTCGCCGGCCAGGATTTCGGAAAACGAGCAGATCGAGGTCATGGGCGTGCGCAGCTCGTGGCTGACGCGGGACAGGAAGTCGTCCTTCAGCCGGTCCATGCGGGTCAACTGGGCGTTGGCCCGGCGCAGCTGGGCGGCCGTTTCCTCCAGCTCCTTGGACTTGCGTTCCAGCTCGCGGCTGTAGCGGATGGCCTCCTGGGTCTCGTCCAGGATGTTGATCACCGCGTCCAGGCTGATGATCTCGCCCTTGGCGATGCGGGCCACCAGCGAGCGGGCCGAGGCGGCGCCCACGCTGCTGGCGATCTGGCGTTCCACGTGGGCCACGAAGTCGGGACCCGGCGTCTGCAGGTGTCCGGTCCGGCCGCCGGGGAGGAGGCCGTAGTCCAGGAAGATGCGCCGCGCCCGCTCGGGCCCCAGGATGCGCTGGGACAGCTGGAACAGGTCGTCGGTGGTGGCCGAGCGCTGCAGGGCCTCCTCCACCCGCTGGCGGCGGCGGTGGAAGATGTCCACGAACACGGCGCTTTGCAGGCGTTCCAGGGGCGACTGGCGGGTCAGGATGGAGACCAGGGCATAGAGCGTGATGTTGGCCGTCATGCTCCACACCAGGCCGTGGACGATGGGGTCCCACCCTTCGGTGCCGAACAGGGCCGCCGGGCGCAGGAAGGCGATGCCCAGGGGGCCGTCGCGCACCAGGTCCATGAAGGCCCAGCCCGAGCCCCCCAGGCTGGGCACCATCAGGGTGTAGACCCACAGGAAAAAGCCGCCCAGCAGCCCCGTGGTGGCCCCGGCCTTGGTGCCCCGTTCCCAATAGATGCCGCCGATCAGGGCCGGCAGGAACTGGGCCACGCCGACGAACGAGATCAGGCCGATGGAGGCCAGCGGGCTGGCCGTGCCCGTCAGGTGGTAGTAGCTGAACCCCAGGGTCAGGATGGCGACGATGCTAACCCGGCGCACCACCAGCAGCACCTTCGAGAAGTCGCCCCGGTCCGGCCCGGTGAAGAACGGCAGGCGCAGCAGCACCGGCGTGACCAGGTGGTTGGAGATCATGATCGACAGCGCGATGCTGGCCACGATGACCATGGACGTGGCCGCCGACAGCCCGCCCACGAAGGCCAGCAGGGCCAGGCTGCCGTAGCCGGCGTCCAGCGGCAGGTGCAGCACGTACAGGTCCGGGTTGGCCGTTTCCGGCAGCTTGGTCATGCCGCTGATGGCGATGGGGATGACGAAGATGCTGACCAGGAACATGTACAGCGGGAACAGCCACGCGGCCGTGGCCAGCTGGTGCTCGTTGTGGTTTTCCAGCACCGTCACCTGGAACTGGCGCGGCAGGCACATGATGGCGGCGGCGGACAGGAAGGTCAGGGCGATCCACCGCGGCTCGAACCCGTCGGCGAAGCCGTACAGGCGCTTCACGCCGGCGTGCCATTCGGCCTGGGCGAACAGGTCCGCCACCCCGTCGTGCAGGCCATAGACGGCGAACAGGGCGATGGCCCCCAGGCTGAACAGCTTGACGATGGATTCGAAGGCGATGGCCGACACCACCCCCGGGTGGCGTTCGTCGGCCACCAGGTTGCGGCTGCCGAACAGGATGACGAACACGGCCATGCAGGCGGCCACCCACAGGCCGGTGTCGTGGAACAGGCTGCGGTCGCGGACCAGGCCCGGCAGCAGCTCGTCGGTGGCCACCAGGGCGTCGAAGCTGGCCGCCACGGCCTTGAGCTGCAGCGCGATGTAGGGTGTCACGCCGATCAGCGCGATCAGCGTCACCAGGGCCGACAGCCAGGCGCTCTTGCCGTAGCGGGCCGAGATGAAGTCGGCGATGGAGGTGATGCGCTGGGCCTTGCTGATGCGCACCAGCTTGCGCAGCAGGAACCACCAGCCGATGAGCACCAGGGTGGGGCCCAGATAGATGGTCAGGTATTCCAGCCCGTTGCGGGCCGCCGAGCCGACGGCGCCGTAGAACGTCCACGACGTGCAGTAGACGGCCAGGGACAGGGTGTAGACGACCGGCGAGTTGATGAAGTTGGCGGTGCCCCGTTCGGCCTTGCGGTCGGTGACGAAGGCCAGCAGGAACAGCCCGCCCAGATACAGGCCGGCAACCACGAACACGATGGTGGAAGTCAGCACGGGCGTGTCACCGGTCGTCCGGGCCGCCGTCGGGGTCCCGGCGGTCGGCGCCGTCGGGCAGGTCCATGTCCGCCGCGTCCAGGCGCCGCTTCAGGGTGCGCGACAGCAGGGCCGACAGCAGGATGCCCACCAGCCACAGGCAGAAGATGTAGATGTACAGCAGCGGCACGCCGGCGAAGAAGGCCGGCTGGTCGAACACCCGGATGTAGGGCGGCATGAGCAGCAGCAGCCCGGCCAGGGGCAGCAGCAGCGCCGCGTCGCGCACCCGCTTGTCGGGTTTCACCGGCCGGGGCCCCGTCGGCGGGCGGTCATCCGGCCACCTGGCCGCCGTCTTCCAGGGGCGCGCCGTTCAGCAGGCGCGCCACCCGGGCCACCAGGTCCTTGTTGGAGAACGGCTTGGTGACGAAGTCGTCGGCCCCCAGGTCCAGCATGCGCTGGCGGTCGGCCTTCTGGCCCTTGGCGGTCAGGGCCAGCACGGGCAGGTGGCGGACGTCGTCGGTGGCGCGGATCTTGCGCAGGGCGTCGAACCCGTTGGTGGTGGGCAGCATGACGTCCAGGATCAGCAGGTCGGGCCGGTGCAGGCGGATGGCCTGCATGATGGCCGCCCCGTCCATCACCGATTCCACGGCATGGCCTTCCCGCGTCAGCAGGAAGCTCAGGGATTCCAGGATATAGGGCTCGTCCTCGGCGATAAGGATCCGCGTCCCCATCGGGGGCCTCCCAACACGGGCCGGGTCCCGCTGCGGGCCGGCCTCCGCTTCTCGTTGTTCGTTCGTCATTGCCTGTGTTTCCAGGTGCTTACGCGCCTGTGCAACCTTCGGCTTTGGCGCAACCATACCATGTCCCCCAACCGGAAACGACCCTTCTGTCCCTTGGGTTATCCCGGCGGCCCGTCAGGTCTGGGGCGCCAGGATGGCCGGCTGGGCCCGCTGGGCGCAGGCCGTGCGGCCGCAGGAGCGGCAGTTGAAGCCCACCGGCGTGACCTGGGAATCCCGCCCGGCGGCGAAGCCGTCGCCATAGACGATGCGGTCGCCATAGGAGGCATGGCAGCCCAGCATGATGGCATAGGTGGTGGGCACGGTGCCGAAGGCCGCCAGGTGCTTGGTGCGGCGCCGGGCGATGAACAGGTAGGTCTCGCCGTGGGGCATGGCCGCCAGTTGCGCCACCGTGCGGTCCGGCGAGGCGAAGGCGCCGTAGATGGCCCACAGCGGGCAGGCCCCGCCCAGGCGCGGCATGCGCAGGCCCGGCACGCTGAAGGGCTTCGAGGTATTGCCCGCCGGATCGGCGCGCAGGAAGGCGAAGGGCACGCCCTCGGCCCCCGGGCGGCGCAGGGTGACCAGGCGGTGGGCGATCTGTTCGAAGCTGCCGCCGAAGCGGGCGCCCAGGCGGTCGATGTCGTAGCGGTCGCGCTCGGCCGCCTCCAGGAACCGGTCATAGGGGAACAGCAGGGCGCTGCAGGCATAGTTGGCCAGGGCCCGGCGGGCAATGCGCCGGGCCTCGTCGGTGGTCAGGCGGGGATCGTCCAGCAGGCCGGCGAACAGATCGTCCATTTCGTGCTCCACCAGGCGCAGGGCCTGCTGGAACCGGGCCGTGGTGCCCTGGGCCCATTCGTCCAGCACCAGGGCCTCGCGTCCGGCCTCGGCGGCGGGTTGGTCCGACAGCACGTCGCGGCCCTCGCCGTGGACCAGGATGCGCACCCCGTGCAGGCGCGTCAGGCGGTGCACGATGGCCGCCGACAGGGTGTCCTCCTCCTTGCGCAGCAGGCGGCGCAGGCCCTCGGCGGCGTCCTCCAGCTCGGGGAAGTGGTTGCCGTGGTAGATGATGAAGTCGTCCACCTCGTTGCCCGGGGTGGCCGGGCGCGGCGTGTCGGCGGCGGCGTCCAGCAGGCCGATCATGGCCTGGGCGCTGGAGCCCAGCTGGTCGCTCTGGGTGGCGATGATGCTGGAAAAGCGGGCCCGGTCGGCGTCGTCCAGGTCCGGCGTGCCTTCCAGGATCTCGGCGAACGAGCGGATGGCGGTGATCTTGGTCAGCACCGCGTGGCTCAGTTCCATCAGCGCCGGGTCCTGGCTCAGGCGGTCCGACAGGGCCGCGGCCGTGTCCTGGGCATCCACGTAGGCCCGGTGCAGCAGCTTGAAGGCCTGGGCCCAGGCCGGGTTCTGGGCCACGAAGCGGGCCGCCGACCGGTCGTCCAGGGCGGCCAGGCCCATGGACCGCGCCAGGTCCGCCACCTCGTGGGCCAACTGGGCGTCGCTGCTGCCGCTCAGGCGGCCCAGGTCCACCGACAGGGTTTCCGCCAGGCGCTTCAGCAGGGCCCCGCCGATGGCCCGCTTGTCGTGCTCGATCAGGTTCAGGTACGAGGCCGAAATGCCCACGGTCTCGGCCAGGCCGGACTGGGTCAGGCCCCGGTCGCGCCGGGCCTCGCGGATGCGGTGGCCGATGGGAAGACGGGCCATGGCAGTCTCCGGCGGACCGGGCCGGGGGTGGCCCGGAACCGCCCGATGGGGTGGGCGATTGTCAAAAAATTTACAGCTAACTTATCAATGTAAATGAATTTTTACATGATTTTCCACCAAGGGCAACATCCTGTTTCCTTTGTAACACAGGCCCGATAAGACTCCACGCTAAGGCGGTATGGGCACAGCAACCGCCACACATCAGCGTTTTATGGGAGACTTCCAAATGACGAAACGCATCATCCCGGTCACCCGCCGCGGCGTCCTGAAGGGCGGTTCCGCGCTGGCCGGTGCGGCGGCCCTGGCGCCGACCATCTTCGTCCGCGGCGCCTGGGCCGAGGACTTCCGCAACAACCCCGGTAGCGCCGGTTCCGTGAAGCTGGGCTTCAACGTGCCGCAGACCGGACCCTACGCCGACGAGGGCGCCGACGAGCTGCGCGCCTACCTGCTGGCCGTCAAGCACCTGAACGGCGAGGGCGACGGCGGCATGCTGAACACCATGACGCCCAAGTCCCTGAAGGGCAACGGCATCCTGGGCAAGAAGGTGGAATACGTCACCGGCGACACGCAGACCAAGTCCGACGCCGCCCGGGCCTCGGCCAAGCGCATGATCGAAAAGGACGGCGTGCTGATGGTGACCGGCGGTTCGTCGTCGGGCGTGGCCATCGCGGTGCAGGGCCTGTGCCAGGAGATGGGCATCATCTTCATGGCCGGCCTGACCCATTCCAACGACACCACGGGCAAGGACAAGCGGCGCTACGGCTTCCGCCACTTCTTCAACGCCTACATGTCCGGCGCCGCCCTGGGCCCGGTGCTGGAAAAGGAATACGGCAAGGAGCGCCGCGCCTATCACCTGACCGCCGACTACACCTGGGGCTGGACCCAGGAAGAGTCCATGCGCAAGTTCACGGAAGGCTTCGGCTGGGAAACCGTGGCCGCGGTGAAGACCCCCGTGGGCGCCGGTGACTTCTCGCAGTACATCACCCCGGTGCTGAACTCGGGCGCCGACGTGCTGGTGCTGAACCACTACGGCAAGGACATGATCAACAGCCTGACCCAGGCCGTGCAGTTCGGCCTGCGCGACAAGCAGGTGAACGGCAAGCAGTTCGAGATCGTGGTGCCCCTGTTCTCGCGCCTGATGGCGCAGGGCGCCGGCGATGCCATCAAGGGCATCCTGGGCTCCACCAACTGGAACTGGTCGCTGCAGGACGAGGGCTCGAAGGCCTTCGTGAAGTCCTTCGGCCAGGAATACGGCGCGCCGCCCTCGATGGCCGCCCACACCTGCTATGTGCAGACCCTGCTGTACGCCAACGCCTGCGAGATGGCCGGCACCTTCTATCCGCCGGAAGTCATCAAGGCGCTGGAAGGCTTCAAGTTCGACGGCATGGGCAACGGCCCGACCGAGTACCGCGCCGCCGACCACCAGTGTTTCAAGGACGTTCTGGTGGTGCGCGGGAACGAGAACCCGTCCAGCCAGTTCGACCTGCTGAAGGTCGTGCAGCAGACGCCGCGGTCCCAGGTCGAGTACGATCCGGCCATCTTCGGCGGCGAGCTGGGCCCCTACAAGGTCTGATCCTTCGCCGACCTTACGTGCCGGCCGCCCCGTTTTCGCGGGGCGGCCGGTGCCGTGCCTTCAAGATTCCCGCGGGTTAACGCCCCATGGACGCGATTTTTCTGCAGATTCTCAACGGGCTCGACAAGGGCGGCGCCTATGCGCTGATCGCCCTTGGGCTGACGCTCGTGTTCGGCACCCTGGGCGTCGTCAACTTCGCCCACGGCGCGCTGTTCATGATGGGCGCCTTCTGCGTGGTCACCCTGCAGAAGGTGCTGACCATCGCCAAGCGCGTGAAGGACCCCAGCGTCACCTTCTTCGACGCCTACAAGGAACAGCCGTACCTGGAAATCTGGTTCGGCGACACCGGCCGGGCGATCATCGACTACGTGGTGCCGATCTCCATCCTGCTGGCCATCCCCATCATGCTGATCGTCGGCGTGGCCATGGAACGCGGGCTGATCCGCTATTTCTACAAGCGCGCCCACGCCGACCAGATCCTGGTCACCTTCGGCCTGGCCATCGTGCTGCAGGAAATCATCAAGTCCTTCTTCGGCGCCAACCCCATTCCGGTCAGCGCGCCGCACGTGGTGGCCGGCAGCGCCGCCATCGGCTCGCTGGTGGGCCTGGGCGACGCCGTGGTCTATCCCTGGTGGCGCCTCATCTATCTGCTGTTCTCGGGCGTGGTGATCTTCGGCGTGTTCGCCTTCCTGCAGTACACCACCTACGGCATGGTGGTGCGCGCCGGCATGGCCGACCGGGAAACCGTGGGCCTGCTGGGCATCAACATCCAGCGCCGGTTCACCATCGTGTTCGGCCTGGCCACCGTGGTGGCGGGGCTGGCGGGCGTCATGTACACCCCCGTGCTGCCGCCCGACTACCACATGGGCATGGAATTCCTGGTGCTGTCGTTCGTCGTCGTGGTGGTGGGGGGCATGGGCTCCCTGGGCGGTGCCGTCACCGCCGGCTTCCTGCTGGGGGTGCTGCAGTCCTTCTCGTCCATGACCGAGGTGAAGGCCATCATTCCCGGCATCGACCAGATCATCATCTACCTGGTGGCCGTGGTGATCCTGCTGGTGCGTCCGCGTGGCCTGATGGGCCGCAAAGGGGTGATGGAGAGTTGAGATGAGCGTGTCCCCGTCCCCCAAGAAGGAGCTGGCGACCATCGCCATCTTCACCGTCGCCGTGCTGGCCATGCCCATCTGGCTGGCCCCCATCGGCGCGGCCTATCCCGACCTTTTGCAGAAGTTCGCCATCTTCGGCATCTTCGCCATCGGCTTCAACATCCTGTTCGGGCTGACCGGATACCTGTCGTTCGGCCATGCCGCGTTCCTGGGCGTGGGCTCCTACACGGCGGTCTGGTCGTTCAAGCTGCTGACCATGAACGTGCTGCCGGCGGTGATCTTCGGCACCGTGCTGGCGGGCCTGTTCGCGGTGCTGATCGGCTATGTCAGCCTGCGCCGGTCGGGCATCTACTTCTCGATCCTGACCCTGGCCTTCGCCCAGATGTCCTACAACCTGGCCTATTCGGTGCTGACCCCCATCACCAACGGCGAAACGGGCCTGCAGCTGACCCAGCAGGACCCGCGGATCATCGATTCGATGTTCGTTGAGGCCGGGGCCGGGCTGCCCTCCACCACGCTGTTCGGCCTGAAGATGAGCGGCTATCCCGGCTTCTACTTCTGCGCCGTGGTGCTGATCATCGGCTTCTGGATCTCGCTGAAGATCTTCAACTCGCCCTTCGGCATGAAGCTGAAGGCCATCAAGTCCAACCAGACGCGCATGGGCTACACGGGCTTCAACACCCGGCCCTACCTGCTGGTGGCCTTCGTCATCTCGGGCATGTACGCCGGGCTGGCCGGGTCGCTGATGGCCGCCACCGACCCCCTGGCCGGGGCCGAGCGCATGCAGTGGACGGCTTCGGGCGAGGTGGTGCTGATGACCATCCTGGGCGGCGTGGGCACCCTGATCGGCCCGCTGCTGGGCGCCGGGGTGATCAAGTACTTCGAAAACATCTTCTCGTCCTATAACGAGAACGTGCTGCACCAGATCTTCGCCGCCCTGCCGGACCCGCTGGAGGACGCCGTGGTGGCGGTGACCAGCCTGTTCGTGGGCGAGGGCTGGCACCTGACCCTGGGCACCCTGTTCATGGTCATCGTCATCTTCCTGCCCGGCGGGATCGTCGAGGGCGCGCGGCGGCTGAAAAGCCTGGTCCTGCGCCCCACCGTGCGCAAGTACGGCTTCAAGACCGACCAGCCGACGACGCGGAGCTAGTCCCATGACCGCCAAGATCATTCTCGACGTGGACGACGTGCAGATGCGTTTCGGCGGCCTGATGGCGCTGAGCGACGTGAACCTGCAGATCGAGGAAGGCAAGACCCACGCCATCATCGGCCCCAACGGGGCGGGCAAGTCGACGCTGCTGAACGTCTGCGTCGGCCGTTTGCAGCCCAGCCGCGGCACGGTGATGTTCGAGGGCGAGATCCTGACCGGCAAGACGCCCTACGAGATCAACCAGGTGGGCGTGGCCCGGGTGTTCCAGACGCCCGAGATCTTCCCCGAGCTGAACCTGCTGGAAAACGTCATGGTGCCGGCCCTGGCCAAGCGCGACGGGTCGTTCAAGTTCAACGCCTTCAGGAACGTGATGCGCGAGGCCGACATCCGTGACGAGGCCGAACACGTGCTGGAGGACCTGGGCCTGCAGGAGCAGCGCACCCACATCGCCGGCAGCCTGTCGCGCGGCGACAAGCGGCGCCTGGAGCTGGCCATGTGCCTGGTCCAGCATCCCCGCCTGCTGCTGCTGGACGAACCCACGGCCGGCATGTCGCGGGCCGACACCAACCGCACCATCGAGATCCTGAAGCGGATCAAGGAGCGCGGCATGACCAAGGTGATCATCGAGCACGACATGCACGTGGTGTTCAGCCTGGCCGACAAGATTTCCGTGCTGGCCCAGGGCAAGATCATCGCCGAGGGCGCGCCCGACGACGTGCGCGGCAACCCGAAGGTCCAGGAAGCCTATCTGGGGGGAGCCCACCTATGAGAGACACCCTCATCGAAGTGCCCGGCGGCACGCCGACGGCCAAGAAGGTTGCCGCCACCGGCTCGGCGCCGGCCTTCTTCTCGGCCTGGGACCTGCACGCCTACTACGGCGAAAGCTACATCGTGCAGGGCGTCAGCTTCGACATCCGCGAGGGTGAGATCGTCGCCCTGCTGGGCCGCAACGGCGCCGGCAAGACATCCACGCTGCGCACCATCGCCCGCATGGACGACCCGGAACTGAAGCACGGCGAGATCTGGCTGGACCACCAGCCCCTGCACACCATGGAATCGTGGCAGGCCTCGCGCCTGGGCGTGGGCCTGGTGCCCGAGGACCGGCGCATCATCCCCGGCCTGACGGTGGAGGAGAACCTGACCCTGTCGCAGATCGCCCCGCCCATGGGCTGGACCATCGAGCGCATCTACGAGCACTTCCCGCGCCTGGCCGAGCGCCGGCGCCAGGAGGCGGTC
>JAGREA010000147.1 GCA_020446745.1 Rhodobacterales bacterium
CCCATGCCGAAGGCGCCGGCCTGGCCGCCCAGGTACATCATGTAGCTGTTGATGCGGCCCATCTCGAGGATCAGGGTGCGGATCCACTTGGCCCGCTCGGGGGCCTGGATGCCCGACAGTTCCTCGATGGCGGCGGCATAGCAGTATTCGTTGAAGTCGGGCTCGGGCACGCAGATGCGGCAGACGATGGGGAAGCACTGGATGAAGGTGCGCCGTTCCATCAGCTTCTCGAAGCCGCGGTGCAGGTAGCCCACGTGGGTCTTGCCTTCCACCACCTCGTCGCCGCACACGGTCAGCTCCACCGACATGTTGCCGGTGATGCCCGGGTGCTGCGGGCCCTGCCACAGCTTCAGGTACTTGCCGCTGGACAGGTCGATGTCCAGGGTGCCGTCGGGCTTCATGGCCGGATAGGCGCTGCGGTCCGGGTGGTAGGGGCTTTCGATCAGCCGCCGGCGGGCCACCGGATCGCCGCCCGGGCCGGCACCGGGGCCGGCATCGGACCGTGCGAAGACGTCGTGCTTGGGGTTGTACTGCAGCATGTCAGGCCCCGTCCGGATACAGTTTCTGTTTCATGTAGGTGGCGGGGTCGTGGGTCTCGCGGCCCGGCCGGTGGGTGAAGGTCTTCTCGGCGTATTCCAGGGTGTCGAAGTCGCGCCGGTAGGGCGGCTTGTCGGTCCAGCCCTCCAGGATGAACTCCTCGTCCAGGCGCGGGCTGTCGGGGAAATCGATGCCGAACATCTCGCGCAGCTCGCGCTGGTAGGTGGCCGCCGTGGGCCACAGGTCGTGCACGCTGTCCATCACCGGGTTGTCCCGGTCCAGCATCACCCGCACGCCCAGGTCGCGCGGCGCGGCGCGGTCGTGCAGCAGGTAGGTGAGCTGGAACTGGTTGTCCTCGATCCAGTCCACGGCCGTCAGCAGCACCAGGTGGGTGAAGCCTTCCCGGTCGCGCAGGTCGGCCAGCAGCGGCCGCAGGCTGTCCTTGGACACGGACACGAAGGCCAGGTCCGGGCGGCGGCTTTCAAGCTCGCCCATGGCGTGGCGGTGGCGCAGTCTTGCGTGCATCTCTTTCATGGTCGTCACCAGTTGTAGTCCGGCATGTCCCAATCCTGGATCACGCGCTTCTGGTTGGCCTTGTACCATTCGAAGTTCTCGGCATAGCGGTTGGCGCCTTCGCCCTTGCCGGCCCGAATGATGCGCTTCAGTTCCTCGAACCCGGCCAGCAAGGCCTCGGGCCGGGGCATGCAGCCGGCGATGTAGACGTCCACCGGCAGGTAGTCCGCAAGCTGCTTGATGGTGTTGTAGGAATCCCAGTACATGCCGCCGTTGATGGTGCACGAGCCCAGGCCGACCACGTACTTGGGGCCCTGCATCTGTTCGTAGGACCGGATGACCCGCTTCAGGGTCTTCACCGACAGGTAGCCGGAAATGACGAACAGGTTGGACTGGCGCGGCGTCGGCCGCCACTGGATGCCGAACCGGTAGGCGTCGTAGCGCGGCGTCATCAGGGGTCGCATCTCGATGGCCCCGCAGCCGGTGCCGAAGCCCAGGATCCACAGGGATTCCGAGCGCGCCCAGTTGAACAGGTCCTCGACGATCTTGGCATAGGCCGGCCGCTGCACCTGGGGCTGGGCCTCGCAGAAGTAGTCCTTCAGGGGCTCGATCTCGAAGGTCTGCCCGTCGGGCGCGGTGACCGTGCGTTTTCTCAGTTCTTCTCTCATGTCGTCCTCACGCGATGACGATGGACAGGACGCCGATGGGCACGGCCCAGACCAGGAACCAGCGGATCGACTGTTCGACCCGGAAGCGCGGGAACACCACGCCCACCAGGACCGAGACCATGTAGATGCAGAACACCTTGACCGCGAACTCGCCCCAGCCCGTGGCGCCGCCGAAGAACAGGTTCATGTAGATGACCACCTTGGCGACGGGGAAGATCACGCGGTTGGTCTGCATCAGGGCCAGATAGGCCGAGTGGTATTCCGTGGGCGGGCCGATGGGAATTTCCTGCGGCGCCAGCACCACGTCGAACGGCGGGCGCATCATCGAGCCCAGGAACGACAGCATGGCCGCCGCCACCGCCAGGGGGTTGGTGAACAGGGTCCAGTTGGTCACGCCGCCCTGCTGGGCCGCCACGATTTCGGTGATCGACAGGGTTTCGTACTGCAGCGACACGGCGAACACGGCCAGGGCCAGGGGCAGTTCGGCCGCCGTCACCTGCGACAGGCCGCGGGTGACGCCGATGGCCGAATAGGGATGGCCGCTCTCGCCGGCGCCCAGGGCCATGCCCAGGCTGCCGAAGAACACGAAGTACAGCGCCAGGATCAGGTCACCGGCGAAGGACAGGTTCGAGAACATTTCCGAGCCGAAGATGGTCGGCACGAACAGCAGCAGACCCACGCCGCCGGTCAGGCGGAACACCGGGCCCAGGTAGAACATCACGCCATGGGTGATGTGGGTGCGCAGGGCGTAGTTCTTCAGCAGGTCCACATAGTTCTGGTAGATGCGGATGCCATGGCGGCGCCCCACCCGGGCCCCGATCTTCTGGATCAGGGCGGTGAGCACCAGGCCGTAGTTGACGACGATGAACAGCGTCAGCAGGGCGTAGGGGATTTGGACCCATTCGAACGGCATGGTCAGCTTCCCATCCAGATCAGGTAGACGGCCACCGCGAAGGCCAGCATGTGCACGGCATAGGTCTGGCCGTTGCCGGTATAGAACCGGCGCGACACCTGGGCCGTGCTGTGCAGCAGATCGGTCTGGGCCTGCCAGAACCGGGTCACCAGCGGCAGGGTCATGAAGCCCAGGGCCTTGCGGTAGGGGGCGAAGAAATTCCAGGCGAAGTGGGTCGTCTCGGGCCGGAACGGACGTTCGGCCGAATAGACGATGTTGAACTGCTTCACCTTCTGCGCCCGGTGGTTCAGCACCAGCAGCCACAGGAACAGCACGGCGAAGATGCAACCCACCACGACCATGATGGAGATCGGGCTCCAATAGCCGAAGGTGCTGGTGATGGTGATGTCATCCCAGATCAGGGCGTGGGCCGGGAAGAACTCGCTGATGTAGGCGTCCACGTGGCGCAGGGCCAGGCCCGGGACCACGGCGAAGCCCAGCAGGAAGGCCACGTACAGCATCTGCGGCAGGATCAGCCACAGGGGCGCTTCCTTCAGCTTGCGGTGCTCGTCCTTCAACTGCCCCAGGAAGATCGTGTGGATCAGCCGGAACAGGTACAGGAAGGCAATGGGGCCCGACAGGAAGATCAGCACCATGGGCAGCCGGTATTCCGACGACATGATGGCGTTGTAGAAGATCCACCGGCCGCCGAAGCCCGACAGGGGCGGCACGCCCGACACCGCGATGATGCCGATCAGCACGGCGATGAACGACAGCGGCATCAGGGTGATCAGGCCGCCCATGCGGTACATGTCGCGGGTGCCGGTGCGCTTGGCGACGCCGCCCACCGACAGGAACAGCATGGACTTGTAGATGTAGTGGTTGATGACGAACATCAGCGCCATCAGCCAGCCCAGGTGGTTCATCATGGCCAGGCCGAACAGGGCATAGCCCATCTGGCCGATCGAGGAATAGGCCAGCAGCCGCTTGGCGTCTTCCTGGAAGGCCGCCAGCAGGTTGCCCACCAGGGCCGACAGGGCGCCGATCCACAGCATCACGTAGGTCAGCTCGATGCCGTACAGGCTCTGCTTGCCCATGATCATCAGCAGCAGGGTCAGGCCGAACAGGCCGGCCTTCAGCAGGATGCCCGACACCATGGGCGACACGTCGGTTTCCGCCTCGGCGTGGGCGCCGGGCAGCCAGATGTGCAGGCCGATGGCGGCGGTCTTGGTCATGAAGCCGATGGCCAGCAGGGCGAAGATCCACGGCGCCAGCCGGGCCGGGGCCTTGGCCAGGTCGGCCACGTCGAAGGGCAGCACGCCCTGGGCCCCCAGGGCCAGGCCGGCCAGGATGGCGAAGGCGCCGCCCAGCGAGAACAGGATGTACGACAGGGCGTGGGGTTCGGACTTCTTGCCCCGCAGGATCAGGAAGTAGGACCCGATGGTCAGGTATTCCCAGGCGGCGAAGAAGGCGAAGCTGTCCTGGGCCAGGATCAGCATGGACAGGCCGGCGTACATCAGCATGGCCGGCGGATAGAAGCCCACCCGGCGGCCCTTGGCGTCGAAGCTGGCCACCAGGATCACCGCGCCGCCCACCAGGATGATGGCGGCATAGATCAGGTGCAGGGGGTCGTAGCCCGGGAACGTGTACCAGAACCAGGCCCCCAGGCCGGCGATGGCGACCAGGTTCTTCACCCAGGCCGGCAGCCATTCGATGAACAGGAAGCCCAGGGCGAACAGCAGCGGGATCGACAGCAGCAGGTTGGGATAACCCGAGATCTCGCCCCAGATCCAGCCCAGGGCCCAGCCGGCGGCCACGGCGGTCAGCACGACGGCCCGCTTGGACAGGGACGGCAGGGGCGGCAGGTCCACCTGCGGGCGCTTGATGATGTAGCCGAACCAGCGCATCAGGTAGCCGGATTCGATCAGCGAGCCCAGCAGGATCAGGCCCAGCACCAGGTAGCGGCCGTCGGCCGCCAGGGCATGCACCAGGCCCCACTTGGCGTAGAAGCCGGGGAACGGCGGCAGGCCCAGCAGCAGGGCGACGAAGGTGACGAAGGCGAAGATCAGCACCGGGTGGCCGCGCAGGGCCGTCCAGTCCATGAGCGAACGCCCCTGGACCAGGCCCGACAGCCAGTAGAAGCCGGCCTTGGCCACGGCGTGGGCCAGCAGCAGGCCGCCGGCGATGAACGGCGTGCTGGCGCCCAGGATGTCGCGCTGGCCCAGCACCACCAGCACCAGGCCCACCTGACCGATGGAGGAATAGCCCAGCAGGCGCCGGTCGTTGTCCTGGGCCAGGGCCAGGATGTTGGCGCCCAGGAAGCTGACCAGGCCCAGGCTGCTGGCCACGGGCAGCCACTCGGGGCCGCCGATGGACAGCATCTTGTCGGCGGCGATCAGGGCGGCGGCGCTCAGGGCCGCCGACAGGATGGCCGAAAAGGCCGGATGGGCGGATTCATAGATGTCCAGCGCCCAGCCGTTGGCCGGGAAGGGCTTCAGTTCGGCCACCACGGCGACGAACATCAGGAAGAAGGCGATGGCGCCGCCCTTCAGGGTCACCAGGTTGGCGGCGGCCATGTCGTCGATGTTCAGGCTGCCGGTGGCGTGGTAGGCGAAGATGACGCCCACCAGCAGCAGGATCGAGATCACCTGCGCCACCACCAGGTACTTGAAGCCGGCGCCCAGGGCCCGGGGGTCGGCGCTCAGCAGCACCAGGCCGCCGGTGGCGATCACGGTCAGTTCCAGGAACACGAACAGGTTGAAGGCGTCCCGCGTCAGCACGATGCCCACCAGGGCCATCACGGCGATCAGCAGCACGGCCATGGCGCGGCGGCCCAGGCGCATCAGGGTGCCGCGCATGTACACGGCCGACAGCAGCCCGGTCAGGGAGATCAGCAGGCTCAGCGCCGCCTCGGGCAGGCCCATGCGCAGCGCGATGGCGAACGGGGGGGCGAAGCCGGCGGTGCGGATTTCCACCGGGCCCAGCCCGCCGGCCAGGGCGACCAGCCAGCTTCCGGCGATCCACGACATGGCGGCCAGGGCGGCCAGGGTCAGGGCATAGGCGAGGCCGCGCCACGTGTCGCGCAGCAGGCCCAGCAGGAAGGCCGCGCCCAGTCCGATGGCAAGGATGAAGATGGCGCTTACCATTTCAGCTCCGTGAACGTCCGGATGTCGAGGGAATGGCGGGTCTGGTGCAGGCGCAGGGCATAGGCCAGCATCAGGGCGGTGACGCCCAGGCCGATGACGATGGCCGTCAGCACCAGGGCCTGGGGCACGGGATCGACGATGCGCGCCGCGGCCTGGGCCACGGACACGGCCTCGTCCAGGATCGGCGCCGTGCGCCCGGGCAGCATGCCGACGCCGATGAGCACCAGGTTGACGCCGGTGTTGGCGATGGTGAAGGCGACGATCATGCGCAGGATGTTGCGGTCGGTCAGCGCCCCCAGAAGCCCGATCAGGACCAGGGCGAAGCCGGTGGCGATGGCCAGGGTGACAAGGGTCATCGCGGCTCCTCCGTTTCCGACAGGCTGACCAGCATGGAGGCGAACTCGGCGCCCACCTTCAGGCCGATCAGGGTGTAGATGACCGGGATCGCGCCGGCCGACAGCAGGGCGCCGAAGTCGCCCAGGGGCAGGATGCGGTTGTCCAGGAAGCCGCCGGCCAGCACCACGCCGGCCACGCCGATCAGCACGTAGATGAAGCCCGACAGGGATTCGACCACCGAGATCAGCCGGTGGCCGAAATGGCGCAGGGGGTCGGTCAGCAGCAGCAGCAGCACGGCCGAGGCCAGGATGGCGCCGCCCTGGAAGCCGCCGCCCGGGGTCAGGTGGCCGTTGGCGAACACATACACGCCCAGCAGCAGGATCAGCGGCGCCAGCAGCCGGCTGCCGGTGGTCAGCAGCTCGCCGGCCGGCGGCGGGGCGATGCGCGAAGCCGGGTCCTTCTCGCGCCCGGCGGCCAGCACCAGGGCGACGATGGCGGCGGTCAGGAACAGCACCGTCACCTCGCCCAGGGTGTCCAGGCCCCGGTAGGTGACGATGATGGCGGTGACGATGTTGGCCGCGCCCGTATCGGCCGCCGTGTTGTCGGCATAGTAGCGGGCCGTGGCGTTCAGCTCGGCGTCGGGGGTGTAGCCCACCATCAGTCCGGCGAACACCGCGCCCAGGCCCAGCAGCAGCAGGACGACGAAGAAGGTCCTAATCATGGTCGCCTCCGCCGCGCACGCGGCCCAGGACGAAGAAGAACAGGAAGGTGGTCAGGCCGCTGCCGATGGCCGCCTCGGTCATGGCCACGTCGGGGGCGGCCAGCAGCACGAACAGCACGGCGGCCAGCAGGCTGACCAGCCCGGCGGCCAGGATCGCCACCGGCAGGCTGCGCACGCGGATCGCCACCACGGCCGCGCCGACGGAGGCCAGGGCCAGCAGCAGGCCCATGACGGTCGTCACCAGGGTCATGACGGTTCTCCCAGTTCCTTGGGGCCCAGTTCCCGGGGATTGTCCTCGGCCAGGCGGTCCACCTTGGTCACGCCGGCCGGGTGCAGGCCGCCCCGGTGGGCGGCGCGGGCCAGCACCTGCGACGACAGGGGGTTGGTGAACAGCAGGAACAGGCCGATCAGGCCCAGCTTGATGGTCCAGCCCGGCTGCAGGCAGGCGGCGCCGGCCAGGGTCAGCAGGGTGCCCAGGGTGGTGGCCTTGGTGCCGGCCTGGATGCGGTTGTAGACGTCGGGCATGCGCACCAGGCCCAGGCCGCCCAGCAGCAGGAAGGTGGTGCCGGCCACCAGCAGCAGGCCGCCCAGCAGGTCCAGCAGGGTTCCCATCACGGCCTCCGTTCCAGGTAGCGGGCCACGACGATCACGCCCAGGAAGGACAGCAGGGCGTAGACCAGGGCCACGTCCAGGTAGATCACGCGGTCGGCGAACAGGGCGGCCAGCACGATGCCGGTGACGGACACGATGGTCAGGCCGTCGAAGGCCACCACGCGGTCGGCCGGGCCGGGGCCCAGCAGGAACCGCAGCAGGGCCAGCAGGAACGCCAGCCCGGCCAGCACGGCGGCGACCAGGATCAGGGCGTCAACCATAGATCACCTCCAGCTCCTTCTCGAACCCGGCCACGATGCTTGCCGTGGCGGCCTCGATGTCGTCGGAATCCACGGTCACCCAGTGGACGTAGAGGAACTCGTCCTCCAACTGGACCGACAGGGTGCCGGGCGTCAGGGTGATGGCGTTGGCCAGCAGCAGGCGGCCCACCGGGCTTTTCAGCTTGGTGCGCACCTTGACGATGCCCGGATTGATGGGCAGCGACGGCGCCAGCACCACATAGGCCAGGGCGACGTTGGCCTTTACCAATTGGATGATGAAATAGGCCAGAAACCGCACCACCGCGCCGGCGACGCGGGGCAGGGGGGCCAGGTCGTCCAGGGCCGACAGGCTGTTGGGGAACAGCAGCGCGATGGCCAGGGCCACCAGGACGCCAATCACCAGGGTATCGGGGGCAAGGGTGCCGTTCAGCAGAACCCAGAACACGAAAAGGGTCGCGAACAACGCGATGGTGTGCCGTGCCTTGCTCATTATCTTTCCTTTCTTGGCCCCTGCGTATGCGCAGGGGCGAGCCGCGGCGAGGGCTTTATAGCAGGCGCTGGATGGGGATCGTTCGCTAGCGTGGGTCCAGGAGCGGTCGGTCCGATCGTTCTGATGAGCCCGGGGGTAAGCGCTGCTTTATATTAGGAATACATCATATAAAATTATGCTGCGGTGCAGAACGGCGGAATGCACATGGCTGCCTTGTGTTGTCGTCAAAGTTGACAAAACCGCTCAAGTATCGGAAAAACCTTCCGAATCGGTGCCTTGGCTGACGGTGTTCCGCGGGTGTCTCCGATCTGACGTCGTGGGATCACCCCAATCCTCTCGCGTTTACGAATAATTGTCATATTCGCGTGATAGACATCGCGCGCCTGAACCGAATCGCTTGTCCACGGGACCGACCATGAATACCAACACGATTCTTCTGACCGCCCTGGTCTGGACCATCGCCCTGGCCATCGCCATCGCCACGGTGGACATCCCCACGCTGCCGTAGGCCCCCGCCGCCCCTTCCGCCCCATCCATGCACCGTCGTTCGCGGGAACCATCTGGTTCGCGCGGTCCGCTGGCGAAGCGATCGGGTTCCGGCTGAATCAGGTCGCGACGTCGGCCGTGGCGCCGGGGCTGGGCACGATCAGCTGCACCCGGTCGCTGGCGAACCAGGTGGTGCCGCATTCGATGGGCACGCCACCGCCGTCCACGTCGACGTTTTCCGTCACCAGCACCGGCCGGGTACGGGGCTGGCGCAGGAAGGCGGCCACCTTGCCCGATGGCAACTGGGCCGTGACCCGGGTTTCCCGGCGGTGGTAGTCGGGCACCCCCAGGCGGGCCAGGGCCTCGGTCAGCGAACCGGTCTCGGCGACAACCTCGGGCAGGGTCGGGAAGCGGCGGGCCGGCAGGAAGCTTTCCGAACAGGCCACGGGCACGGAATCCGCCTCGCTGACGGAAAACAGGCGGACCACGAAGTCCTCGGGGTCCAGGGCCAGGCGGCCGGCGATGCGCCGGCCGGCCCGCAGGGTCTCGCTTTCCGTCAGCCGCTTGTGGGGCAGCATGTGGCTGTCGGCCACGTTCTGGGAAAAGCGCGTGCGGCTGCTCAGGGCATAGTCCAGCACGCTTTCCTGCACGAAGGTGCCGCGCCCCTGTTCCACCCGCAGCACGTCGGCCTCGGCCAGGGCGCCGATGGCCTGGCGCACCGTGTGGCGGTTCACCCCGAAGCGGGCCGCCAGTTCAAGTTCCGTCGGCAGCCGGCTGCCGGGGGCGAACAGGCCCTGGCCGATCTCGTCGACCAGCACCCGCTCGATCTGCCGCCACTTGGCCTCGCCGGCCCGCCAGTCCATGGCGCGCTCCCGTCCCACCGTTCCAGAAACTGTCACACGGGTGACCGCGTAATCGAAACACAAGGGCCTTATAACGGCATAAAGGTATAGATGTCTAGACAAATTCAACATTGATCCAGCCGAGGTCCTTTGTGACGGTATCCGCGCCCCCTTCCGATTCCCCGACCGAACCCGACGATCCCCATATCGCCGCCCGCCGCCGCTGGATGGCCGTGCTGGCCCGAGGGTCGGCCGCCGAACTGGCGGACCACTGGGGCCGTCTGGGCGAAGGCCTGTCCCATGACCGGCTGCGGGCGCCGGAAAGCGGCCTGGTGATGGTGCGCGGCCGGGCCGGCGGGTCGGGTTCGCCCTTCAACCTGGGGGAAATGACCGTCACCCGCTGCTCGGTGCGCCTGGCCGACGGGGCCGGCGGCCCGGCCCGGGTGGGGCACGCCACCGTGGCCGGACGCGACCGCCGCCACGCCGAGTTGGCCGCCCTGTTCGACGCCCTGCTGCAGGACCCGGCCCGCCACGACGCCGTGGAGCGCACCGTGATCGCCCCCCTGGAAGCCGCCCAGGCGGCGGCGGCCGAGGCCCGGTCGTGCAAGGCGGCGGCCACCAAGGTGGACTTCTTCACCATGGTGCGGGGAGAGGACACATGACCGAAGCCGCCCCGGCCCCCCTGGCGCCCGGCTTCGACGACGGGGTGATGGACGCCACCCGGTGCTTCCGCACCATCCTGACGGCCATGGCGCGGCCGGCCGGGATCCTGGACCTGCCCGTGCGCCCGCCGGCCCCGGCCGGCCTGAACGCCGGGGTTGCGGCGGTGCTGCTGACCCTGGCCGACGCCGACACCCCCGTGTGGCTGGGCCCCGGCGTGGAGACGCCCGAGGCGCGCGACCACCTGCGCTTCCACGCCGGCTGCCCCCTGGTGGACGATCCGGCGCGGGCCGTGTTCGCCGTGCTGCCAGCCGACGGCGACCTGGCGCCCCTGGATGCCCTGTCCCTGGGCACGGCCGAATACCCGGACCGCTCGGCCACCGTGATCCTGAAGGCCGACGGGCTGTCCGACACCGCGGGACCGTGGTTCTCGGGGCCCGGCATCCTCGTGCGGCGGCGCCTGGCGGTAATCCCGGCGGCGGCCGATCTGTGGCCCCGCATCCGGGCCAACGGCCGGGACTTCCCCCGGGGGCTGGACTGGATCTTCGCCACGCCGGAGTCCGTCGCCGCCCTGCCGCGCACGGCCAAGGTGGAGGACTGATCCATGTACGTGGCCGTGAAAGGGGGCGAAAAGGCCATTGCCAGCGCCCACCGCTACCTGGCCGAGGAACGGCGCGGCGATCCCGCCCTGCCGGACCTGGCCGTGGACCAGATCGCCGAACAGCTTGGCCATGCCGTCAGCCGGGTCATGGCCGAGGGCTCGCTGTACGACCGGGCCCTGGCGGCCCTGGCCGTGAAGCAGGCCCGGGGCGACCTGATCGAGGCCATCTTCCTGATCCGCGCCTACCGCACCACCCTGCCGCGGTTCGGCGCCTCGCGGCCCGTGGACACGGCGGCCATGGCCGTGGACCGGCGCATTTCGGCCACCTTCAAGGACCTGCCCGGGGGCCAGGTGCTGGGGCCCACCTTCGACTACACCCACCGGCTGCTGGATTTCGCCCTGGCCGCCGAGGGGGCCGAGCCGCCGGTGGCCGACAGCGCCCCCGACCCCCTGGACCCGGCCATGCCCCGGGTCCTGGACCTGTTGAACCGGGAAGGGCTGATCGAGCCCGCCGCGACCCCGGACGAAGACGGCCCCGTGGGAGAGGGGCCCGTGGGAGAGGGGCCCGTGGGCGACCTGACCCGCGACCCCCTGGCGTTCCCGGCCGGGCGCGACCTGCGCCTGCAGAACCTGGCCCGGGGGGACGAGGGCTTCATCCTGGCCCTGGGCTATTCCACCCAGCGGGGCTATGCCCGCAACCACGCCTTCGTAGGCGAGATCCGGGTCGGCCTGGTGGCGGTGGAATTCGAGCCCGAGGAACTGGGCTTCGCCATTTCCATCGGCGACATCCTGGTCACCGAGTGCGAGACCGTGAACCAGTTCCGGGGCTCCAAGACCGTGCCGGCCCAGTTCACCCGGGGCTACGGCCTGGTGTTCGGCCACGGCGAGCGCAAGGCCATCGCCATGGCCCTGGTGGACCGGGCCCTGCGCTGCCGCGAACTGGGGGAAACGCCCCAGGCCCCGGCCCAGGACGAGGAGTTCGTCCTGTCCCACAGCGACAACATCCAGGCCACGGGCTTCGTCGAGCACATCAAGCTGCCCCACTACGTGGACTTCCAGTCGGAGCTGGAGCTGGTGCGGCGCCTGCGCCGCGCGGCGTCGGCCCACGCGGAGGCGGCGGAATGACGGCGCCTACCGAGATCCCCGCCTACAACTTCGCCTACCTGGACGAACAGACCAAGCGCATGATCCGCCGCGCCATCCTGAAGGCCGTGGCCATCCCCGGCTACCAGGTGCCCTTCGCCAGCCGCGAGATGCCCATGCCCTACGGCTGGGGCACCGGCGGCATCCAGGTGACGGCGGCGGTCATCGGCCCCGACGACGTGCTGAAGGTGATCGACCAGGGGGCCGACGACACCACCAACGC
>JAGREA010000148.1 GCA_020446745.1 Rhodobacterales bacterium
GGGCCAGCGACTGGGTGGGCCGCACCATCCGCGTGGCGGCCACGGCCAGCGGCACCCTGATCACCGCCGGGGCCGAGGTGCTGGCCTTCAGCCCCAACGCGGCGGCCGCCGCCCTGTTCATCGACCGGCCCTACGGCCCGCCGGTGTACGGCGACCAGCCGCGGAGCGGCCTCCGATGACCCGCCGCGCCGCCGCCCGGGCCGCCGTCCCGGCCCTCATGCTGGCGGCCCTGCTGGCGGTGTCGGCGGCCCCGCCGGCCACGGCCGGACAGACCTGCGCCGCCCACGCCACCACGGCGGCCGAGATGGCCTCGGCCCTGGACGTGGCCGGCCGGTTGCGCGCCACCCTGGACGGCCTGGGCACCGGCCACGCCCTGGTGGCCCGCATCGGCAGCGACATTTCCGAGCACGGCCTGACCTACACCCACATGGGCATCGCGGCCCGCGACCCCGCCGACGGGTCCTGGCGGGTGGTGCACCAGCTCAACCCCTGCGGCACCGGCACGTCGGTGCTGCGGGTCCACGGCCTGGCCGTGTTCATGCTGGATGACCTGTACCGCCACGACGTGGGGGTGGCCGGCCTGTCGCCGGCCCTGTCGGCCGCCCTGGCGGCGGAGCTGGCGGGCGACCGGCCGGCGCGGCTGCACCAGCCCCGCTACAGCATGGTGGCCTTCCCCGGCCCGCCGGGCCGCTACCAGAACTCCAACCAGTGGGTGCTGGAGGTGCTGACCGACGTCGCCGCGCGCCTGGACGGCGACCCGTTGCCGGCGGACCGCGACGCCGTGCAGGCCCGCTACCGGGCCCAGGGGTTCCGGGGATCCACGGTCCGCATCTCGCCCCTGCGCCAGCTGGGGGCCGGCCTGGGCGCCGCCAACGTCCATTTCGACGACCACCCGGCGGCGGCCCGCCAGGCCGGGCGGTTCGAGGTGGTGTCGGTGCGGTCGGTGCTGGACCACCTGGCGCGCCGGGGCCTGATCGCCGCCCGGCGCACGGTCGAAGGGACCTACCAGCGGGCGCCCTAGGCTCTAGAATCTGGCAAACCGGATGCGGTTGGGCTATTGAGGGATCGCGCCAACCAAGCAAGACCAAGGGGACCGCCGCCCGCCATGACCGACCGCATCCTGATCGTCGATTTCGGGTCCCAGGTGACCCAGCTCATCGCCCGCCGCGTGCGCGAAAGCGGGGTCTATTCGGAAATCCACCCGTTCAACAAGGTGACGGAAGACACCATCCGCGCCTTCGACCCCAAGGGGGTGATCCTGTCGGGCGGCCCGGCCTCGGTGGCCGACATCGACACGCCGCGGGCCCCCGACGGCCTGTGGACCATGGGCCTGCCGGTGCTGGGCATCTGCTATGGCGAGCAGACCATGTGCGCCCAGCTGGGCGGCTCGGTGCAGGAAAGCCACCACCGGGAATTCGGCCGCGCCTACGTGGACGTGGTGGACGATTGCGACCTGTTCCACGGCGTGTGGGCCGTGGGCGCCCGCGAGCAGGTGTGGATGAGCCACGGCGACAAGATCGACGCCATCCCCGAGGGCTTCCGCCCCGTGGCCACCACCGACGGCTCGCCCTTCGCCGCCATCGCCAACGACGCCAAGCGGTTCTACGGCGTGCAGTTCCACCCGGAAGTGGTGCACACGCCCCACGGGGCGCAGTTGCTTTCGAACTTCACCCACCGGGTCTGCGGCTGTTCCGGCGACTGGACCATGGCCCACTTCAAGACCCAGGCCATCGACGCCGTGCGGGCCCAGGTGGGCGACGGCAAGGTGATCTGCGGCCTGTCGGGCGGGGTGGATTCGTCGGTGGTGGCGGTGCTGCTGCACGAGGCCATCGGCGACCAGCTCACCTGCGTGTTCGTGGACCACGGCTTCATGCGCCTGGACGAACCGGAAGAGGTGGTGTGCCTGTTCCGCGACCACTACAACATCCCCCTGGTGCACCGGGACGCCAGCGACGTGTTCCTGGCCGCCATCGAGAACCAGACGGACCCGGAAAGGAAGCGCAAGGCCATCGGCGGCCTGTTCATCGACGTGTTCGAGGAAGAGGCCAAACGCATCGGCGGCGCCGACTTCCTGGCCCAGGGCACGCTGTATCCGGACGTGATCGAAAGCGTGTCGTTCATCGGCGGACCCAGCGTGACCATCAAGAGCCACCACAACGTGGGCGGCCTGCCGGAACGCATGAACATGAAGCTGGTGGAACCGCTGCGCGAACTGTTCAAGGACGAGGTGCGGGCCCTGGGCCGCGAACTGGGCCTGCCCGAGGCCTTCGTCGGCCGCCACCCCTTCCCCGGCCCGGGCCTGGCCATTCGCATCCCCGGCCAGCCGGTGACGCGGGACAAGCTGGACGTGCTGCGCAAGGCCGACGCCATCTACCGGGAAGAGATCACCAACGCCGGCCTGTACGACGCCATCTGGCAGGCCTTCGCCGTGCTGCTGCCGGTGCAGACCGTGGGCGTGATGGGCGACGCGCGGACCTACGATTACGCCTGCGCGCTGCGCGCCGTGACCTCGACGGACGGCATGACGGCGGACTTCTTCCACTTCGACATGGAATTCCTGGCCCGGGTGTCCAACCGCATCATCAACGAGGTAAAGGGCATCAACCGGGTGACCTTCGACGTCACGTCGAAGCCGCCGGGCACCATCGAGTGGGAGTGACCGCCGGGCCTCAAGTCGATCGCTTGCGGCGCGCGAACGCCAGGCCGATCAGGCCCATGATCAGGAGCGTGACGGGGGCCGGTTCGGGAATGGTCCCGGAGGGTTCGAATGCCGTTGTCAGGCCACGGATGCTGACGGCGCTGCCACCGATGTCGCTGCCAATGAGCGTTGAGCTGGCCTGGTTCAGGGCCATCAGGTCGGCCAGGGTGTCGAAGGTGCGCAGCCGGGCGGCGCCCGAGGTGCCGGGATCGCCCTCGGTCAGCATCAGGTAGTCATCGCCGTCGAAGGCCAGGCCGGCGATGCTGACGGCGCTGCCACCGATGTCGCTGCCAATGAGCGTTGCGCTGGCCTGGTTCAGGGCCATGAGGTCGGCCAGGGTGTCGAAGGTGCGCAGCCAGGCGTTGCCGGAGGTGCCGGGATCGCCCTCGGTGATCATCAGGTATCGATCGCCGTCGTAGGTCAGGCCGCCGATGCTGACGGCCGTGCCACCGATGTCGCTGCCGATGAGCGTCGAGCTGGCCTGGTTCAGCGCCATCAGGTCGGCCAGGGAATCGAAGGTGCGCAGCCGGGCGGCACCCGAGGTGCCCGGATCGCCTTCGGTCAGCATGTAGAACGGCGTGGCGTTGGCCGACCCCCACCCCAAGCACAGCATCGCGCCGCAGAATAGGGCCACACCACGAAACGGTCGTGCCAGTATGCCGATCATCGCGCCTTTCCCTCCCACCTGATACTGATCGCCCTGTTGTCCCTAGACCTATGCAAGAAACATGCAAATTTGTGCAACCATTTGTTTTCGTATATGAAAATGAAAATCAATCATGTTGCCGACGGAAAACCTGTAAAATTGTTTGACAGTGGGAAGGGCAGGCCTCGTCTCTGGCGGGTCTTGCCGCGCCGGCTTGGTGGCGGGCCCTGGCGCCGTGGGATGGATGGGGAAGATCGCAAACGCCTTTTCAGGCGTTGTGGCCGCGTCGTCGCCAGGGGGCATGGACGCAATCAAGGAAAAATGGTGTAAGGGGAAGGTCGCGCATCCCATCGGCGTGTTTCACGACACCCCATGCCATGGGACCGGCAGGATATTTCGTTGAACGCCGTTCATGCCTGTTGCTGGTGGGAGGAGCCCAAGCAATGAGTTGTGAAGTCTGCGGTTACGAGTATTGCAACAGTTCCCACTCCTGCCCGCGATGCGCGCGCCGGCACGCCCAGGTCAATCCGCTGGTCAAGGAACACGTCGATGCCGGTCAGGCATTCGGCGGGGGCATCTTCAAGATCGTCGCGGCGCTGTTCCTGCACCCCGTTTTCGCCTTCGTCGGCTTCTGGCTGCTCGGCTTCGGGCTGCTGGTCTTCCTGGCGCCCACCCTGGGGCTGGGCGGAACGGGGTCCACTCCCCCGCCGATCTGGTACCTGGGGGTCGCCGGCGGGGTGCCGCTGGTGCTGGCCATCGTGCTGCGCAAGATCGTCCACAAGCTGATGGTGGCCCTGTTCGTCATCGGCTGCGCGACCCTGGCGGTGGTGATGGTGCTCCAGGTCATCGAGCTGCGGCAGGAACGCGACGCCAAGGCCACGGCGCCGCAAACCGTCACCGCGCCGGCAACCCCCGCGCCGGCAACCCCCTCGCGAACGGCCCCCACGCGAGCCACCACGGCGCCGGTGACCCGGCCCCCGACGGCCCGGCCCCCGGCGTCCGCGGTCGAGAGGGCCCGCGAGGCGTTGCGGGAGGCGGCCAATCCCAACATCACGTCCACGCCGCCCGGATCGGGCACGCCCGGCAAGAAGTTCGAGGGCGTGGACCTGCGCGTTTGCGACATGAGCCTGGGCGGGGTGGAGGTGTGCCAGCGCTATTGCGCCACCCTGGAAGCCGCCCAGCGGCCCACCTGGTGCCATTGATCCATCCCGGGGGCTGAAAACGGGGGCAGTTCCGGCGGTTAAGAAATGGAGGACCAACCCGGCCATGCCGAACGTCGTCAGCCTTTTTCCCGCCCGCCGCCGGCAACGCGCCGGCCCGCCGGGGCGCACGCTGCGGGCCATGCGGAAGCGGCTGGAGGCGCAGGGCGGCAGCGCCGCCGACTGGCACCGCCTGGGCGAACTGCTGCTGGTCGAGCACCGCTTCGAGGCGGCCCTGGACGCCATGGGCAAAGCGGTTGACCTGGCGCCCGGCAACACGCGGTTCGTCAGCGGCCTGGCCCTGGCGCTGAGCTGGAACCGGCGCTACGAGGACGCCATCCGCACCCGGCAATCGCTGCAGCACCTGGGCGGCCGCGACATCGCCGCCCAGGCCGACGACCTGAAATACGCCCACGACTTCGCCGGCGCCATCGCCCTGGTCGATGCGGCCGAGGCGGCCGGGCGGGCGGACGCGGCGGCGAAGGTGATCCGGGGGATCGCCCGGCTGTACCTGGGGGACCATCGCGCCGGCTTCGCCGACATGGAGAACCGCTTCGACGCCGGCCTGACCAAACTGCCGGACACCCTGCCGCGAACCCGCTGGGACGGCACCCCGGCCCCGGGACTCCGGCTGCTGGTGTGTCCCGACCAGGGGCTGGGCGACGACATCATGATGATCCGGTTCCTGCCGGCCCTGGCCGACGCGGGCGTGGCAGCCACCTTCCTGGCCCGGGCGCCCCTGGAAGCCCTGCTGCGGGCCTCGCCCCTGGGCGCGGCGGTGCAAAGCCGGGTTTCGGACCTGTCCGCCTTCGATGCCTGGTGCCCGGTGGGCAGCCTGCCGCACCTGCTGGGGTGTGATCCGGCCCCGCCGCCGCCCACGCCCCTGTCCGTGCCCGACACGTCGATGCGGTTCGGACAGGCGACCACCGCCCCTTACGCCGATGCGTTCAGGATCGGCGTGTGCTGGACCGGCAACCCCCAGTACCCGCGCAACGCCATGCGCTCGGCCACGCCGCGCCTGTTCGAACCGCTGGCGCGGCGCGACGGCGTGGCCCTGTTCAGCCTGTGCTTCGGCGATGACGTGGCCGCCCTGGCCGAGACCGGCATGGACGGGGCGATCGTCGATGCCTGCGCGACGGCGGATTTCGCCGACACGGCCGGGGTCATCGCCCACATGGACCTGGTGATCACCACCGACACGGCCCTGGCGCACCTGGCCGCCAGCCTGGGCGCGCCCACGTGGAACCTGCTGCCCACGGAAGGCTTCTGGCAGTACGGCGCCACGGGCGAGGCCACGCCCTGGTATCCGTCCATGCGGCTGTTCCGCCAGCCCCGGCGGGGCGACTGGGACGGCGTTATGGCGCGGGTGGGCGAGGCGCTGACGGAACGCCTTCAGGCCAGGTCCGGCACCACGAACAGGTCGTCGTGACCGATGCGGTCGATCCATTCGTAGCCGCGCGCCTGCATGATTTCCAGCACCGGGTCGCGCCGTTCGGCCGTCTCGATGCACCAGCAGTCGACGGCGATGTCGTCGAAGGGGAAGCCTTCCAGCACCGCCGCCTCGGCGCCCTCGATGTCGATGCACAGCAGGTCGATGCGGTGCAGACCCTGCTCGCGCAGGATGTCGCCCAGGCGCCGGGTGTCGCGCACCTCGGTGCGCAGGCTGGTGGCGGCCTGGGCGTCCACCCAGGCGCGGCGTTTCGGATCATAGCTGGCGGTCAGGCCGCTCATCTGCACCGGGCCGCCGTCGATGGTCAGGAATTCCGCCGCCTCGCCGCCGCCGACCAGGGCCTGGATGCAGGTGCAGCGGCGGAAGGCCCGCGCCGTTTCGATGTGCTCGTCCACGGCCTCGATCAACAGGCCGGACCAGCCGCGGAAGATTTCGAAGAACAGGCCGTTGGAGCCGGTCACCCCGTCGAAGCCGCCGACCTCGACGAACACGCCGTCGCGCCGGCCGCCGAACACGTGGCTGTCCAGATAGGCGTCCTGCCCGAACTGGGAGAAATAGCGGTCGCGCGTCGGCTGGCCGGCGGCGCATTCCCACAGCAGGGCGTTGATGTTGCCGCGCAGGACCGGATCGTCCTCCCGGTCCGCCAGCCCGGCCAGCTCCTGGTAGGCGGCGGCCAGGGCCCGCTTGCCCTCGGCGACGCGGGCGGCCGCCCGTGCGAATTCAGGCCCCAAGCGTCTCGTCGTCCTTGCGGCGGCGGCGCCTCAGCGCCCGGGCGGCGAGGGGAGCCAGCAGCCCCGGGGCCAGCAGTGCCGCCACGCCGGGCGCCGGCACCGGCGCGGGTTCGAAGGTGTAGCTGTAGGCGATGGTGGCCTTGGCGTCGCCAACGGGCAGCACCGAGCCGTCGCCGAACAGGATGCTGAAGTCCAGCGTCGCCGTGTTCAGGTCCACGCCGATGTTGTTGATGTCCAGCACCACCTTCGCCATGCCGTCGGCCAGGTCGCGGACGATGGAATCGTTCAGGTCCACGCCGCCGATGTGTCCGCTGAAGGACACCACGTCGTTGATGTCGTAGCAGCAGGTCAGCGCCGAATCGAACACCAGCCCTTCCAGGGTGATGCCCAGATCCGCCGTGTTGAGCGTGCCCAGGGCGGGATCGAAGCCGTCGAACACGAACTGCTGCTGGTTGGTGCCGAGGTCGTAACAACAGGTCAGCGCGTTGCCGGCGAAGTTGAAGGTGGCTTCGCGGGTTTGCGTGTGGACGGTGGGCACGGCGTGGGCCGGCTGCACCCCCATCACCGTGGCGCCCGACAGGAGCCCGCCCGCGATGGCGTTCGAGACACTCTTGCGTTTCATGGCTGGTACGCCCCCCTGATCTCCCGTTGCGGTACCGCTCAAACCCCGGATCGCCGGCCGGCCATCGCCGTGCGATTTAATCCCATTGTCAGAAATTCGCGTAACTTTATGCAAAATCAGAGCCAATTCTTAAAACGAATGGCATATCATGCGGTTACCCGCCCCCCTGCCGGGGCGCTGCGGTGCCCGCCGACTGAAAATGTAAGAAAATCCGACGATCCGACAATCCGACGATCCGCCGATCCCCGGGTGACCGGGGCCGCTCAGACCACCCTGCGCCGCAGGGCCGCGCGCAGGGCCACGGCGGCGACGGCCAGGGCGGCGATCACCTCCAGGGCCGGGAAGGCGAAGGGCAGCGCGGCGGTCAGCCCGGCAAACACGGGCAGCACCCAGCGCGCCGGGCCCTTCAGCACCAGGCTGTCGCGCACGAACCACAGGCCCAGCATGTAGCAGGCCAGGGGCAGGGCGACGGCCAGGTCACCCACCTGGAGCGAAACATGGGCGTGGCCCGTGATCACCTCGACCAGCACCGCGAACCCGGCCCCCACGGCGGCGCCGGAGGCGAACACCACCACGTGGCCGTAGCCCCAGCGCAGGGCATGGCGCAGTCTGGTGGTCTGCAGGTGCTCCTCGCCGGAAAAATACATCCACCACATGGCGAAGGTGATGACCAGGGCCGACAGGGCGACATGCACCAGGCGGATGTCGAAGGAACCGTCCCAGGCCGCCTGCAGGGCCTGGACGGAGGACAGCAGCACCTCGCCCAGCACGATGATGGTCAGCAGGCCATAGCGTTCGATGATGTGGTGGCGGTGCCAGGGCGTGGCCGACGCCCGTTCCGCCACCGCCGGTACGGCCAGCTCGATGGCGAACCCCAGCACGATGAGCACGACGAAGGCCACCTGCCCGGCCGGCGCCACGACGTACAGGCCGATCCAATAGGCCTGGGCCAGCACGATGCCCACGGCATAGCGCAGCGTGGTGGCGCGCCGGGCCCGGTCGTGCTTCATGGCGCGCAGCCACAGGGCCACCAGCCCCAGGCGCATGACCACGTAGCCGATGACCAGCAGGCCGATATCCAGGTTGTTGAAGAACCGGGGCGTGCCGGCGGCGATCACCAGTGCGCCGGCCATCATGACCATGGTCAGCACGCGGTACGGGGCGTCGTCGTTGTCATAGGCCGAGGCGAACCAGGTGAAGTTCATCCAGGCCCACCAGATGATGAAGAACGTCATGAAATAGCGGGGCACGCCGGCCAGGGCGTGGCCCTCGGCGATGGCATGGTGCAGCCCTGCCGCCGCCGCCGCGATGGCAACGACGCTGACCAGATCGAACAGCAGTTCCAGGGGCGTGGCGGCCCGGTGCCGCTGTTCCGGGTCGCGGGGGGGCATGGGCAGGATCGCCCCGGGCCTGTCGCGCATGGTGTCCTTCGCCCCCCGTTCCGGTCGCATCGGCCGATGATGGGCCCTACCCTAAAAAATTGGGTCAGGTGCGGGAAGAGTGATGTTTGTCACACCTGAAGTATGTACTTTGCCACAGGCCCGGCCGGATTCCGGTCGCGCGCCCGCGACGCCAACGGACCAGAGCCCCCCTTCCCCCATGTACACGCCCCCCTTTTCCCCGCCCAACACCTCTTCCCCCCGCATTCCCATGCTCGACGTGGCGCGGTTCTATGGAATCGTGCTGGTCTACTATGGCCACGTGGTGGAACGCATGATGTACCTGGGCGCGCCCGGGGCGGCGCTGCAGTACAAGTTCATCTACAGCTTCCACATGCCCCTGTTCTTCGTGCTGTCGGGCTTCATCGCCGCCGAGGGCTGGCGCGCCCTGGGGCCGGGGGCCTTCGCCAAGTCGCGGCTGGCGTCCCGCGTGCTGCCCTACCTGGTGTTCAATCTGCTGCTGATCCTCATCAGCCTGGTGCACAGGCCCGACTTCCCGCCGTTCCCCCTGGACAGCCTGAAGGCCTACGAGATCGCCGGCATCAGCACGCTGATCGACCTGCCGTTCTTCAACGTGCCCACCTGGTTCCTCATGTGCCTGATCTCGGTCGAGGTCGCCCACTACCTGTTGTTCCGGTTCCTGTACCGGTCGGATCTGGCCATCCTGGCGGCGGCCGTGGGGCTGATCGCCTTCGGCTCGTGGCTGAACGGCGCCCACGACTTCTTCACCCCCACCCGGTTCGCCAAGTGGAACTGGTGGTTCCTGAACCTGGTGCCCACGGGCTACGGGTTCTACCTGCTGGGGGTGCTGGGCCGGCGGCGCGGGTTCCTGATGGGCCGGGTGGCGCCGTCCACGCTGCTCCAGGGCGCCCTGGTGGCGATCCTGTTCGTGGCCCTGACCTTCAACCTGAACATGGGGCCGTTCAAGCTGAAGATCCCGGCCGTGGTGTTCGTGGCCGGCGGGTTCGGCCATTGGTTCTGGTTCCCGGCCACGGCCATCGTCGGTTCCGCCGGGCTGCTGCTGATGGCCCGCCTGTCGCCGCCCTGGGGCTGGATGACCTTCATGGGCCGCAACGCGCTGATCCTGTTCTGCCTGAACGGGGTGGTCTACCACCACGTCAACGGCCCCGTGGCCGCCTGGACCGTGGCCACCTTTGGCCCCGGCACCCCGGGCGTGACCGCCGTGGCGGCCCTGACCACGGCGGCCAGCCTGGCCCTGGCCGTGCCCGTGGTGCGGGCCCTGAACCGCTGGGTGCCGCAACTGGTGGGCCGGCCCCGGGAAAAGGGGCCGTTGCTGCCCAACCTGCTGTAGGATGGGGGGATGATGAAAGCGCCGCCACCCCCGTATCGGACCGCCACCGGCGCGGCCGTGCTGGCCGTGGTCCTGGCCGCCGGGCTGATGTCGCCCGCCCGGGCCGATGGCCTGCCGCCCCCCTTGCTGGCGCCTCCAGGCCCTGCTTCCCCGGCGGCATCCCCGGTGGCATCCCCGGCCGCCGACCCCCTGTGCGAGCCGGCCCGATGGGGCAGCCCCCCGGCACCGGTGCCCGCCCCGGCGGGTGGTGGAAGGTCGACGGGGAAGGATTAGGGCCGGCCCGGCGTCAGTGCCGGGCACCCCGCTTCTGGTCGTTCAGGATGTCGCGGACTGCCTCGGCGATGCGGGTCCAGGTGTCCGTGGCGCCGGGGTCGCCCAGGCGCCGCATTTCCTCAAGGCGGATATCGGCCTCGGCCGGCGCCTGGTCCCCGTAACGTTCAACGAATTTTGCCGCCGCCCGCCAGATTTCCTGGTCCAGGTCCATGGTGACGCCGCCCTCCTCGGACGATGCGGTGCGTCCTGCCGGCCGTCCACGGGCCGGCTTTTCTTCATAGCAGCCATGAAATGAAAGGCAATTGATCAGGATCAATTTCGGCGACTCCAGGCCCATATAAAAGTAGATCACCATCGGCACAAGGAACGTGGAATCACGCAATCAGCAGAAAGCAAACGGTTTTCCATCAGTTGAAAGTGAAAATCGTTTTCTTTTCTTCCACATGCCTGAAGAATCAGGATGGTTTTCGGGCACCGGAACGGTGGCTTCAAGTTACGGCAAGCAACCGCGGCCCGAGGGCCGGGGGAGAAGTTCGTTCTCAGGGCAGAGAGACGACCGTCATGACGCAAGCGCCACTCGACACGGAACCCGACGACAGCGGGCCGCCAACCTGTTTCAGCTGCCCCAACCGCGAGCGGACCGAATGGTGCGTCCTGACCGAGGCGGAAACGAAGTTCCTGGTCGGCCGCAAGAAGTCGCGCCGCTACCTGCCGGGGGAAACCATCTATCGCCAGGGCGACCCGTGCAACGGCATCTACTGCGTCGAAAGCGACATGGTGGGCATCCGGCGCAACGATCCCGACGGCAATTCCATCCTGCTGGGCATCGCCTACGAGGGCACCATCCTGGGCTACCGGTCCTACCTGGCCGACGAGGAGCACCGGTGCAGCGCCGAGGCCCTGAAGGCCTGCACCCTGTGCTTCATCGACGCCGCGACCCTGCGCCAGCTGCTGCAGGGCAACCCGGACCTGGGCCTGCAGTTCCTGAAGCGCACGGCCCGCGCCCTGGGCCAAGCCGAGGACAAGTTCTTCCAGAGCGTCACCCTGACCATCCGCACCCGCTTCGCCCACCTGCTGCTGGTGATGAAGGACCGCTACGGCCAGGAGCACGACGACGGCGGCCTGGTCATGGAACTGCCCCTGTCGCGCCAGGACCTGGCGTCCATGATCGGCGTGCGGCCCGAATCCATGTCGCGCCTGATCCGCCGGTTCGAGGACGAGGGCATCGCCTTCTTCTCCGGCCGCCGGGTGCACGTGCCGCGGCTGCACATCCTGATGGACGAGATCCAGTCGGCCGATCTGGCCTAGGGTCCGCGCCCCTTGGCGGCGTGGGGGGGGCCTAGACCGGCCCCAGGCGGGCGTAGAAGTTGCGGTCCCGCAGGATCGATTCCGACAGCGTGCGCCGGCGGTGCGGCCGGGCTTCCTGCACCAGCTGCACGTGGGGCAGGCGGCCCACGGTTTCCACCACGCGGTCCACCACCCAGACCGTGCGCCGGTCTTCGATCTTCACGAAACGGTCACCGGGTTCGATGGGGGGCTTGCGCATGTCTGTGCTCTGGCGGATCGGTCCCAAGGCCCTGGAATGGCGGGCGAATCACCCAACAATACGCCGTCTTGATCGGCCGTTCAGCAAAATTGCGAGATGTGACCGCCGTCACTTCCCCCGGCCCCGATCGGCGGCACACTTGTCCCTGGACGCGCCGTCCCGCACGGCCTGCCCGGATGGGGGAAAACCCGGTGTCGAACGAGGTTGAACCGATGTCTGAAGCAAAGCTCCGACGGGAAATCGACCGGCTGCGCGTGGTCGCCGCCCGGGCCCTGGAACGGGCCGCCACCACCCATGGTGCCGAATCCACCCTGCACTATTCCGAAGCCAACCACGCCCTGTTCGCCGCCGACCGGCTGAAGCGGGCCCTGGACGACACCCTGATCCTGTCGGGCGTGCCCCAGATGGCCGAA
>JAGREA010000149.1 GCA_020446745.1 Rhodobacterales bacterium
CGGCCAGGGCCTCGGCCCGGGGGTTGGCCGATGTGACCACCAGGTCCGCCGGCGGTGCGTCGGCCCCCAACAGGGACAGGGCGTCCAAGGCAACGGCGGACAGGCCGGACCGGTCGGCGGCGCCGAAGAACAGGACCAGGCGACCGTCCCCTTCCGGCACGCCGTCCGTATCGTCCTGGCGCCGGCGGGCAGCTTCGAACTCGCGGCGCAGCAGGGCGAATCGCGGCCCGGCCAGGACCGGGGCCTCGGTCAGGCCAACATAGGCCGACCCGTCGGGCCGGCCGGCGTCGATCAGCCAGTCGCCGTCGTGGGGCCGGTCCGCCAGGTCGTCGATCACGGCGATGGCGGCGGCCCGGGGCCGCTGGACCGATTCCCAGACCCGGTCCAGGTGATAGGCGTCCACCACCAGCAGGTCCACGGGGGCCGTCAGGTCGCCTTCCCCGTCGCCGACCAGCCGCAGGTCGAACCCGGCGCGGCGTACCCGGTCGGCCGGAAAGCCGGGCCGGTCGCGGCCGATGAACCGCACCTCGCAGCCCCAGCCGCGCAGCACCTGAGCCAGGGCCAGGCAGCGGCCCACGTGGCCGCCGCCGATGCGGTCCGAGGCGTCGGCGCGGATGGCGACGCGGAAGGTCATCGCACGCGGAACACCGGGCGCATGGGATCGCACTTCAGGAACTGGGCCATGGCCTTGTCGCGGACCGCCAGGGCGATCATGGGCAGGACATCGTCATAGGCCGCCAGCAGGCTATCGATGTCGGTATCGTCGTGGGCGAAACTGAAGTTCAGGCCCCCCTGCACCAGGATGCCCCGGGCCAGCATTTCCTGCAGGTACAGGGTCTTGATCTCCCACGCGGTGGCGCCGGGCGTGTCCTGGATGCCCAGCAGCGGCCAGCAGGGCTTGCCGGAAACGGACAGCACGTCCCCCAGGCCGTGGGCGGCGATCCTTTCCGCCAGCGCCGTGACCACCCGCCCCCCCTGGCGCCACAGGTGGCCCACCACGTTCTCGCGCTGAACCTTATCGATGGTCGCCAGGGCGGCGGCGATGGAGACGGCTTCGCCGCCGGCGGTGAACGAGAAGAACACGTCCTCCATCTGCGCCATCACGTCGGCCCGGCCAACCACGGCGGAAATGGGGAAGCCATTGCCCATGCCCTTGCCGAAGCTGGCCAGGTCGGGCGTCACCCCGAACAGGTCCTGGGCGCCGCCCAGGGCGTAGCGGAACCCGGTGATGATTTCGTCCAGGATGAACAGGGCACCGTGCCTGTGGGCGATGTCCTTCACCCCCTGCAGGTAGCCCGGCGCCGGCTCGACGGCGTTCATGGCCTCCATGATCACGCAGGCGAATTCGCCGGGGTGGGCGGCCAGGGCGCGGTCCAGGGCTTCCAGGTCGTTGTAGGGGAAGGGGGATGTCAGGTCCCGCGTCGCCTGGGGCACGCCCTTGTGTCGCGCCGTGGTGCCGATGTACCAGTCCTGCCAGCCGTGATAGCCGCACACGGCCACCCGGTCGCGACCGGTGAAGGCCCGGGCCACGCGCACGGCGCCGGCCGTGGCGTCCGATCCGTTCTTGCCGAACCGCACCTTCTCGGCGCAGGGAATGATCTCCACCAGGCGTTCGGCCAGGCGCACCTCGGCCTCGGTGGCCAGCGAGAAGGTGATGCCCCGGCCCAACTGGTCGACCACGGCGGCGGTCACATCGGGATCGTCGTAGCCCAGGATCACCGGCAGCAGGCCGTTGACGAAATCCACGTACTCGTTGCCGTCCACATCCCACACGTGGCTGCCCTTGCCGTGGCTCAGGAACAGGGGTGCCTGGCCCTCGGGATAGGCGATATGACTCTTGGAAAAGGTCTGCGACGCCCCGGGGATGACCCGGCTGGCCCGGGCGAACATTTCCCGGCTTTTGGCGTAGCGAGGGTTGGGCGCGGCGGTCATGACCCGTCTCCAAAAATCAGCGGCAGCACCAGGCGCAGGTTGGCCAGGCCCGTGTCCAGGCTGTCCAGGCTGGTGTCCCCGGCTACCAGGCGACGCAGGAAAACGGCCGAGTCGGCTTCGTACATGGGTTCGGCGAAGGTATGCTGGGGCTTGCCCTGCATGTGGGGATAGCGCGCCAGGTCGACCTGGAACGGGATCTCGACGGTCTCGTCCCGATCGACCACATAGACTTGTAACGACTGGTTTGGATGTTCGTGCACGATGGTGCCGTTCATGCACACGATGCGGCTCTGGCGGCGGAACGGCCGTTGCAGCATGTCGCAGTGGACCATGATCTGCGGCCCGTCCACGAAGTCCAGGATCAGTTGCACGACATCGTCGGTGTCGATTTCCAGGTCCGACTTGCGGCTGGTCAGCGATACGGCCCGGCCGACCTCGCCGAACAGGTGGCGCAGCCAGTCCAGGTCGCAGATGGCGTCCAGGCCGCCGCCCATGCGCTTCCACGACGGGTAGTAGTCCTGGTAGGGTTCGTAGGGGTGCCAGTCGGGCAGCCATTCGCCGATTTCCACCAGGCCGGTCAGGGGCTTGCCCACGTCTGTTTCCGTCAGGGCCTTTTCCAGGGCGTGGACCCGGGGCGAGAACCGCTGGTTGGAACTGACGTGGCACACCAGCCCGGCCCCGGCCCGTGCGCCGGCCACGCCGGCGCGGATGGCACCCAGGTTGTCCAGGCGGTGGGTGATGGGTTGTTCGACCATGAACGGAATGCCCCGTTCGATGGCGCCGAAGATGTAGTGCTCGTGCTCGGCCGGCGGCACGCTGATGAACAGGGCGTCCGGGCCCCAGCCCCACATGCCGGCCTCGCTGTCGGCGGTGGCCATGGGGAACAGGCCTTCCACCTCGGCCCGGCGGTCGGCGCGGATGTCCCAGCCCATCACGTCAGCGCCGCCCAGCTCGATGGCGTGACGGATGCGCCGCCGGCCCATGGAGCCGCAGCCGACGACGGCGATGCGAAGGGGCGTGTCAGTCATAGCCATAGGGAGTCCCGCCGTGCCAATCCTCGATCATGGAAAGCAGCATCTGGTTGCGCGCCGTGCGCTGGCTGAATTCGGGGATCCAGCGTGCCAGGCCCCTGCGGTTGGCCACGAACTGGGGCAGCTCCTCGAACCGGAAGGGGCGCAGCAGGCGCAGGATGTCACGGCCCGACAGACGCAGGTCGTCGTCCCACTCATAGCCGAAGATCTCGGACAGGGCCTTGTTGGCGATGGCCACCACCATGCGTTCGGTGGGGTTGGTGAGCGATCGGTACAGCGCCATGCGGGGCCCGTGGATGTCCACCACCTTGCCGGCGAAGTCCTGCTTCAGGCGGGAATTCCCGTGGAAGGGCACGCCGTGGTAGGTGGGCTCGTCCAGGATCGGCAGGCGCTCGATGCCCAGGAACGCCGCCATGCGGTCCATGATGGCGGTGGTGTCGGCCATCAGGTCCTCGAACCGGATCACCTGGTAGTCGTCGCCGATCACCGCCTTGTTGGTCCGCGCCATGTCGAAGCTGAGCATGGTGTTGCCGGCGATGCCGCGCACGAAGTCGTACCGGCTGTCGACGAAGGACGTCACCTTGCGCACCTTCAGGCCCAGGGGCCGGTACATCCAGGCCCGCCGGATGCGGCTGAACTTCACCGTGGCATAACGGGTGCGCGGATCGCGCAGGATGTGGATGAACCGGGCGTCGGGGAACTGGCGCTTCAGGGTCACGGCGGCGCAATCGAAATCCAGCGGCCGCTTGAACACGAAGCGCTTCAGGGTGGACGGCGGCGGCGCCTTCAGGGCCGACAGGTAGGCCCCGGCCACGGCCGTCAGGTAGCCGCGGTAGTCCACCGGGCCGGCGTCGATGCGGCGCAGGTATTCGGCCACGAAGGCCGGGCCGTCCACCGCGGCCTCGCCCTCGAGCACGTTGCCGAACGACGATTCATAGCTGCGGTTCATCTGCCCTTCGGGGTCGTCGAAGGGATCGTGGTATTTCGCCAGGTCGCGGAACAGGGTCTCGCGGCGGAAGTAGCTTTCCACGGCGTCCTGGCCGAAACGGGCCATGCGGTTCATTTCCCGCAGGCCCTGGATCTCGCTGGGGAAGATGGTCAGTTCCGGGTGGCTGTCCAGCAGGTTGCGGATCAGCGTGGTGCCGGAACGGGGCGCGCCGCAGATGAAGACGGGCCGTTCGATGGCCTGATCCAGGGTCATGAGGGCGCCCCCCCGAACGGTGGGGACCAGGGCTTGTCCAGCAGGCCCTTTTCCACCCACATGTCGGTGAACACGTCGGCCACGGCGAAGGGCACGTTCGCCGCCTCGGCCAGGTCGAGGGTGGTGGCCCGGCCGTCGGCGATGGCAGGCAGGTAGTTCATCAGGTTGTTGAAGTTGCGGCCGAAGCGGCCCGCCGTTTCGCGGTCGGCGTCGGTTTCCAGCCGGTCCAGCAGTTCAAGCGTGGTCCGGTTGGGCTGCTGGCGGGTGTTGGAGAACCCGGGCGGCGCCAGGTACAGGTCGATGTCCGGCTTCGAGGTGCAGGGCAGGCCGGTGAAGCGGGGCACCAGGCGGCTGTTGCGTTCGGCGATGTCGATGATCTTCAGGATCAGGTCGACGAAGGCTTCGAAATGGTCGTCGCGGGTGACCGCCGGCGTATCCCGGTCGGAATGGTAGTCGACGAAGGGGAACCGCTGCAGCGACCCGCAGGGGATGTTGATGCCGGCCACGTCGAAGGCGATCTCGTCGTTGCCGTAGCCGTCGGGGCTGCGGAACGGGATGATCGGGGCTTCGGGATCGGCGATGGACAGCACGTGGCGCGCCGCCCGGTCGACGAAGGCGTTGCCGCCGAAGCTGGTGGCATAGCGCAGCGGCGCGTCGGCGCCCGGCATGGCCAGGAACAGGGCCTCGCGCACGCTGTTGGCCTTGGCCTCGCGCCCGGCATAGAACACCGAACCGACGATTTCCACGCTGGACAGCATGCGGTAGGTCAGCCGGGTGCGGCGGCCGGCCAGGCGCGCCAGCGCCTCGTGCCCCGCCAGGCACCCCACCAGCCCGTCATTGGCCATGGCCGGGTGGTCGAAATGGCCGATCAGCAGCAGACTGTCGGCCGATTCGCCCACGTGCACCTGTTCCACCATGTCCATGGCGCCCGGGGTGAACGTGGTGTCGATGTCCACCCGGTAGTCCTGGTCCGGCAGGGCGGCGTGGACCCGGTGCGGCAGGCAGAACCCCCATTCCGTTTCCCAGTGGCGGTACTGGTTGCGGAAGTGGAAGGGAACGATGTCGGGCCGGCCGGGGGCGCTGAACAGATGCGGTTCCAGGTCCTGGCGCGACAGGGTGCCGGAAAAGGCCGGGCTGTAGGTGAACAGGTACAGCGGGTGGGCGTGCCAGTCCGCATAGACCACGCCGTCGGCGCCGGTCAGGCGGGCGTGGTTGACTTCCCATTCCGGCGGTGCCGTCCACGACCCGCAGTCCTCGCCCGACGGATAGGACAGGACCCGGGTGTCGGGATAGGCTTCGGCCAGCATGTGATAGGCCCGGCGCATGTCCGCCCCGGCGTGGGCCCGGTTCAGGGGCCAGGTGCGCGACAGCACCGCGCGCCAGCGGGTGTTGCCCGGATCGGCGGGCTGGGAATCCCGGATGCGGTCCAGGGAGATGAGCGGGTCGGTCATGGTGTTTTCCCTTGGCTTGAGGACCCCTGTTGATCCTCGGCATCCAGAACCCGGCCGGCCGCCACGATGTCGGCGAGCCGGTAGGGCGGCGCGGCGATACGGTCGAGCTGGGTGACCAGACGCCGGTTCCAGGCCAGGTCTTCCGGCTTGTCGACGGACAGCTCGCGGCATTCCAGGGCATCGCGCGGCGTGATGTCGACGATGCGGAACCGGTCGGGCTGGCGGTGGATGTAGCGGGTCACGTGCTCGCGGTCCCGGGCGTCGGTGGCCTCCCGGTCGGCCCGTTCCAGGGCGGCGAAGGGGCAGACCTCAACCCCGGCGCCATAGGGAATGCGGCCGGTGCGGTCCATGGTGACGAAATCGGCGAACGGGCCCAGGGACTGGCGGATGTTGACGATGGCGTCGATCAGCCGCGGGTCGGAATGGATGTCGTCGCCGGTCAGCCGCACGATGTCGGTGTCGGGACCGGCCCCGTGGGCCCGGGCGCAGGCCACATAGCGGCCCAGCACGTCCTGGGGATCGCCCCGGAACACGGTCCAGCCCTGGCCTTCCCCATAGGCGGCCAGGGGGTCGTCGCCGGCCTGGGTGGTGGTGGCCAGGATGGCGTCGTCCAGGGTGCGGCAGTGGGCAAGCTGGCGGAACAGGTACCAGAGGATGGGCTTGCCGTCGATCTCGGCCAAGGACTTGCCGGGAAAACGGGACGAGCCCATGCGGGCCTGGATGATGGCCAGGGCCCGGGGGATGGGTGTCACGATGTGCTCCAGTTCACGGGGTTGACGAGCCCGGGGTCGTTGCTGGCGAAGGCCCGGGTATCCAGGGGCGGCGCCGGTTCGGCGGCGGCGGCCAGCACCTGGGCGAATTCGTCGGCGTCGGCGGCGCCGCAGATCACCGCCGCCACCTCGGGCCGTGCCAGAGCGAAGGCCAGGGCGGCCCGCAGCGGCGTGGTGCCGGCGGCGTCGATGCGGTCGCGGCAGGCCCGCAGGTGGCCGCGCCAGGGTTCGAAATGGCCCGGCGCCGCCTCGGGCGCCATGAGCAGCAGGCCCTGCAGGAACACCGAACGGGCGTGGACCTCCACCCCCGCCGCTGCCAGGCGCGCCAACTGCCCGCCGGCCACCAGGCGCTGGTCCAGCAGGTTCAGGGGCACCTGCACGATGTCGGGCGCGAAGCGGTCCAGCAGCCGGTCCACCTGCCCGCCGTCGTAGACCGAGGCGCCGATGCGGCCCACCAGGCCCCGGTCGCGCAGGGCCGCCATGCGAGCGAACAGCAGGTCGCCGCCGGGCCGGAACAGGTCGTCCACCCGGTGGATCATCAGCCCCGCCACCCGCTCCGCCCGCAGGTTTTCCAGCGACCGCAGGAAGGTCGTTTCCAGGGCGTCCGCCTGGGCCGGGCCGATGGTCTCCACCCCGGCGAAGGCGGGTGTCTTGGTGACGAGGCGGAAGCCGTGGCCGGCCGGCAGGTGTTGGCCCAGTACCGACTCGGCATCGCCGTACTGGGCCGCCGTGTCGATCACCGACACCCCGGCGTCCCGGGCCAGGGCCAGGATGCGGTCCACGTGGTCGGCCGGGGTGCGCCCGCGGGCGTTGGATACGCCGTAGTCGAGCCCGAACTGCACCGTGCCCAGGCCGATCCTCACCCCAGCACCTCGCACAGGGCGGCGATCACCCGGTCCTGGTCGGCCTCGGCCAGGCGCGGGTAGAGGGGCAGGCTGAGGGCCTGGGCGTAGTGCGCCTCGGCCCGGGGGAACTGGCCGGGACGGAAGCCCAGGTTGCGGTAGTAGGGCTGGGTGTGGACCGGGATGTAGTGCACCTGGGGCCGGATACCGCGCGCCATCAGGTGCTCGAACACGGCCTTGCGGCTGACGTTGGTGCGTTCGGCATCCACCCGCACCACGTAGAGATGCAGGGCCGAGCGCAGGTCGCCATCGCGGCGCGGCAGGTGCAGGGGCAGGCCGGCCAGGGCGGCGTCGTAGCGATCGGCCAGGGCGTGGCGGCGGTCCACGAAGCCGGCGATGCGATCCATCTGGCTGAGGCCCAGGGCCGCCTGCATGTCGGTCATGCGGTAGTTCAGGCCCAGGTCCACCATGGCGTAGTCCCAGGGCCCGTCGGGGCCGTCGGGGAAGGCCGCCGGGTCGCGGGTGATGCCGTGGGTGCGCAGGGTGCGCAGGCGCCGGGCCAGGGCGTCGGAGTTGGTCATCACCATGCCGCCCTCGGCGGTGGTGATGATCTTCACCGGGTGGAAGCTGAACACCGCCATGTCGGAGAAGGCGCAGGCGCCCACCGGCCGGCCCCGGTAGGTGGCGCCGATGGCGTGGCTGGCGTCCTCCATCACCATGAAGCCGTACCGTCGGGCCAGGTCGGCGATGGCCGCCATGTCGCAGGACCGGCCGGCGAAGTGCACGGGCACCAGCATGTCGGGCAGGGTGCCTTCGGCCCGGGCCCGTTCCAGGCGCGCCGCCAGGTCGGCCACGTCCAGGTTGCCGGTGTCCAGGTCGATGTCCACGAAGTCCACGTCGGCGCCGCAGTAGCGGGCGCAATTGGCCGAGGCGACGAAGGTGTTGGGCACGGTCCACAGGCGCCGGCCGGGGGCCAGGCCGGCGGCGATGGCGCCGATGTGCAGCGCCGCCGTGCCGCTGCTGACGGCCACGGCGTGCCGGGCGCCGCAGTATTCGGCCACGGCGGCCTCGAACCGCTCGATGGTCGGGCCCTGGGTCAGCCAGTCCGATTCCAGCACCGCGCGCACGGCGTCGATGTCCGCCTGGTCGATGGTCTGGCGGCCGTAGGGGATGATGGCGGGCGCGTCAGCCAAGGGCGCGCAGCTCCTCGACGCTCAGGAACCGGTCGTTGGTGTCAGACCGGTATTCGAACAGGCTGGCCACGGGCGCGCCCGTCTGGCCCAGGGCGTTTTTCGTGTAGTCGATGTCGTACTGGATGATGCTGGGCTTGATGACGAAATGGTCGTCGAATTCCAGGGTCAAATGGGAATCGTCGGCCGGGCACATCACCTCGTGCAGCTTCTCGCCGGGACGGATGCCGATGAGCCGCGTCGGCAGGTCGGGCGCCAGGGCCTGTGCCAGGTCCACCACCCGCATGGACGGAATCTTGGGCACGAAGATCTCGCCGCCCTGCATGCGGCGGAAGCCGTTCAGCACGAAGTCCACGCCCTCGTCCAGGGTGATCCAGAAGCGGGTCATGCGTTCGTCGGTGATGGGCAGGTCCACCGCCCCGTCGGCGATCAGCTTGCGGAAGAATGGCAGCACCGAGCCCCGCGAGCCCGACACGTTGCCGTAGCGGACCACGGAAAAGCGCGTGCGGTGGCCGCCGGTCACGTTGTTGGCGGCGACGAACAGCTTGTCCGACGCCAGCTTGGTGGCGCCGTACAGGTTGATGGGGTTGGCCGCCTTGTCGGTGGACAGCGCGATGACCTTTTCCACCTCGTTCTCGATGGCCGCGCGGATCACGTTCTCGGCCCCGTGGATGTTGGTGCGGATGCACTCCATGGGGTTCTCTTCCGAGGCCGGCACCTGCTTCATGGCCGCCGCGTGGACCACGATGTCGACGCCCCGGAAGGCCTGGCGCAGGCGGTCGGCGTCGCGCACGTCGCCCAGGAAATAGCGCATCTGGGGGCCGTTGACCGCCTGGCTCATCTCGAACTGCTTCAGCTCGTCGCGGCTGAAGACGATCACGCGCCGGGGCCGGTACCGTTCGATCACGGTGCGGATGAAACGCTGGCCGAAGGACCCGGTGCCCCCGGTGACGAGGATTTCCTTGTCGTTGAACATGCTCAATCCATCAGAATCGGAAATAGATGAAGTCGTTGGACCGGTCGATGAACAGCACCGTGGCGACGAACAGGGCCGCCATGCCGGCCGAGCGCAGGCCCGCGCCGGCGGTGGCCCGCCGCTCGATGATCGTTTCGAACCGGACCGCGAAGCAGACCACGGCCACCAGGGCCAGGACGGCCCACATTTCGGCCGTGGGCAGCGGCATCAGGTCCACCCCCCGGCCCAACAGGCTGTGCGCGAAGGCGGCGATGCCCTGGAAGTCGAACAGGAACAGCGTCCAGCCCACGGACACGATGGTGAAGGTCAGGGCCCGCTGCAACGGCGCCGGCAGGGCGTCCCAGGGGCCGCGGAACCCGTGGTAGGCCAGCACGAACGCCGCGTGGTAGGCGCCCCAGATGATGAACGTCCAGCCGGCCCCGTGCCACAGGCCGCAAACCACGAACACGATCAGGATGTTGCGCACGTAGCGGTCGTTTCCGCCCAGGGGCAGGTACAGGTAGTCGCGGATCCAGAACGACAGGGTCATGTGCCAGCGGCGCCAGAAATCGCGGCCGTTCAGGGCCTCGTAGGGCCGGTTGAAGTTCATGGGGAAGTGGAACCCGAACAGCCGGCCCAGGCCGATGGCCATCAGGGAATAGCCGTA